>NZ_JBFUGK010000014.1:0-118794 GCF_056402935.1 Polaromonas sp. P3_B1 | reverse complement strand
GCCGAAGACAGAAATCCGAATACCTAAACCACAAGGACACGCCACGGCGTGTCCTTGTTTGTATCGGTCTTCTTTGTCTTTTGTCTCCGTTCCCGCTCCCGATTGCCCCGTCCTGGCTGGGCCGAGGAGCGCAGAGACAAGCGGATCAGGGCAAAAACGTGTTTGAGCGAAGCGAGTTGTTTTTGACCCCGCTTGGCTCGAGCACCGCAGGTTGCCCGAAGCGAAGCGTAGGGACCCAGACTGCGGGTCGCCTTTTCTTTGGTGACTTTCTTTTGGCGAAGCAAAAGAAAGTTACTTGCCGCCGGGCAACCCCCGGCCAGCAACCCTCAGCAGAGTGAGCAAAAAAAACGAAGAAGGGAGAAGGAAGAAGGGGTAGAGCGCGCCCGCCGGCGCAAGACCCGGCTAAGAAACAATATAGGCCCCAGCGCCAGTGGAAAAAAGCTTCCCATCGGCGCCGAGGAACTCCATCCTCGTACTCGCAACCCGCGACCCCAACCGCATCACCTCCGCCCGCAACTCAAAGTGCTCGCTGATCCCCGGCCGCAGGTAATCAATGCGCAGGTCGATCGTCCCCAGCTTGGCAAAGCGATGCAGGCGCTGCAGCGGCGCCTCGTCCATATGGCGCGCGCCTATGGCGGCCATCACGGCCAGCCCGCCCATGGCGTCCAGGCCGGCGCTGATCACACCGCCGTGGATACGGTTGTGCGCATAGTGGCCTATCAGCTCGTTGCGCATGTCGATGCGGGCTGTGACCCGCTCGGCCGTGACCGAGGTGATGTTGAGGCCCAGCAGCTTGTTGAAGACGATTTTTTCTTCGAAGAGGTCCTTCAGGCCGGCAATGAATTCCGGTTCGAAGGTGACTGGGCTTGTGAAAGCGGGTGGGGGTGCTTTTGTCATGGTTTTCATTTTTCCGTGTATGTAGTCAGTGCGCGGCGCTCGATGCTTCAAACCTCAGTAGAACCTGGCCGGGCGCGGCCTGCTGGCCGGCTTCCACCAGCACGGCGGCCAGCACCGCGTCGTGCGGGGCGTTGATCGCGTGCTCCAGTTTCATGGATTCAATCACCAGCAATGTGTCGCCGCGCCGCACAGCCCGGCCGGGGACCGCATGCACGGCGATGACCTTGCCGTTAAAGGGCGCGCGCAGTTCCTTTGCCGCGGCTGCGCTGCCGCTCGTCGTGGCCTCGAAGCGCGCGTCTTCCAGGAAGAGGTCTATGCCGCCCGCCTGGGCGTGCCAGCGGGGAGCGCCGCTTCCCACGGCGTCTTCAAGGCGCACAGCCGCGGCATGCTGCCGCCTGCCGTCCACGCTGACCACGCGGGCGCCGTCAGTGCCCGGTGCCGTCGCCGCCTGAACAATCCGGCCATCGTCTTCAAGCTCCAGCCGGCGTTGGCCCTGCTCCCGCACGCGCAAATCCAGCACGCGGCCGCGATGCCGCAGCCTGAGCGGCTTGGGAAACGGGCATGGCAGATCGGTGGCGGCCGCCGGGAAAAGCGCGGCCAGCCCCATCGGCACCAGTGCGCCCTCTTCCTCCTTGCGTAGCGACGCGCGCACGTCATCGCCGCGCTGCGCTAAAAAAGGAATCAGCGCCCCACCATCCCGAAACACCGGATGGTCCAGGCAATGGGCCAGAAAGCTGCGGTTGGTCGGCAAACCCAGCACCTCCGTACGACGCAGCGCCGCGATCAGTTTGTCCACAGCCTCTGAGCGCGTGGCGGCATGCGCCACCAGCTTGCCCAGCATGGAGTCGTAATGGGGCGGCACCACCAAACCCTCGAACAACGCATGGTCAAAACGGATCCCGCCGGGCTCGCGAAAGCGCTGGACCGTGCCCGCGTGCGGCCTGAAGTCCTCATCTTCCGCGCACAGCCTCACCTCAATGGCATGGCCGCTGAACACCACATCCTCTTGCGCCAGGGGCAAAGCCTCGCCCTGAGCCACGCGCAGCTGCCACTCGACCAGGTCCAACCCGGTCACCGCTTCGGTCACGGGATGCTCTACCTGCAGGCGTGTGTTCATTTCCATGAGGAAAAAATCTTCTCCCTCGACCAGGAATTCCACCGTGCCCGCGCCCACATAGCCCGCTGCCTGCGCGAGCTTTACGGCAGCGGCGCACATGCGCGCGCGCAAGGCTGCATCGACAGCGGGGCTGGGTGCCTCTTCAATCAGTTTCTGGTGGCGCCGCTGCACCGAACAATCACGCTCGCCCAGATGGATGCACCGGCCATGCGCATCGGCAAACACCTGTACTTCGACATGGCGAGGGTTCAGCAAGGCTTTTTCGATCAGCAGGTCCTCACTGCCGAAAGCCGATGCGGCTTCCGAGCGCGCGCTGCGCAGGGCCGTCCGCAAATCTGCAGCGGCTTCGACCAGCCGCATGCCGCGCCCGCCACCGCCCGCCACGGCCTTGACCATGACGGGATAAGCCATGTTTGCGGCCTCGGCCGCAAAACGCGTCTCCGATTGATCGCTGCCCTCGTAGCCCGGCAGGCAGGGCACGCCTTGCGCCCGGGCCAGTTGCTTGGCGGCCGACTTGCTGCCCAGTTGCCGGATCGCAGCCGGCGGCGGCCCGACCCAGGTCAGGCCTGCCGCGACCACCGCTTCGGCAAAGGCCGCGTTCTCGCTGAGAAAGCCGTAGCCCGGATGCACCGCGTCGGCGCCGCTCGCACGGGCCGCGTCCAGCAGCTTGTCAATGCGCAAATAGGTGTCCGCCGAGCTGTCACCACCCAGCGCGCAAGCAGTGCCGGCCTCGCGCACATGCAGCGCGCCGGCATCGGCGTCCGAATAGACGGCCACCGTTTGCATGCCCATGGCGTGAGCCGTGCGCACAATGCGGCGCGCGATCTCGCCGCGATTGGCCACCAGCAAGGATTTGATTTTTTTTGCCATGCGTCCGGACTGGGCTCAGGCGGGTTTCTTGCCGGACTTGGCCAGGCCCATGAACCTGGCGATGATGCCCATCATGACCTCATCGGCCCCGCCGCCTATGGAAGCCAGGCGGCCGTCGCGGAACATGCGCGCCACCTTGTTCTCCCAGGTGTAGCCCATGCCGCCCCAGAACTGCAGGCAGGTGTCGGGCACCAGGCGGTTGAGCCGCCCGGCCTTGAGCTTGGCCATGGAGGCGAGCTCGGTCACGTCCTGCCCCTGCACGTACAGCTCGCAGGCGCGGTAGGTCAAGGCGCGCAGGCTTTCGACCTCAGTCTTCATTTCGGCCAGCTTGAACTGCACCCATTGCTGGTCGGCCAGCGCGGCGCCGAAGAGCTTGCGCTCGTGCGCCCACTCGACCGTCCATTCGATGCAGTTGGCCAGCGACTGCAGGCAGTTGGCCGCGCACCAGAGGCGCTCCTCCTGGAACTGCATCATCTGGTAGATAAACCCTGAGCCTTCACTGCCGATCAGGTAACGCTGCGGCACGCGTACCTCGTCAAAATAGATCAACCCGGTGTCGGAGGAATTCATGCCGATCTTCCTGATCTTTTTCGCCGCCTCGATGCCTTTGCGCAGCTTGCCCTTATCGCGCATGGGCACCATGACCAGGCTCTTGTTTTTGTGGACCGGACCTTCACCGGTATTGACCAGCATGCACATCCAGTCGGCTTGCAGGCTGTTGGTGATCCACATCTTCTGGCCGCTGATCACATAGTCATCGCCATCTTTGCGCGCATAGCTCTTGATCGAAGCCACGTCGCTGCCCGCGCCGGGCTCGCTCACGCCCACGCAGCCCACGGTGTCGCCGGCAATCGCGGGCGCCAGGAACTCACGCCTGAGCTCGTCACTGCCAAAGCGCGCCAGCGCCGGTGTGCACATGTCGGTGTGCACGCCTATGGCCATGGGCACGCCGCCGCACTCGATATGCCCCAGCGCCTCGGCCATGGCCATGCTGTAGGACCAGTCCAGGCCGGCGCCGCCGTAGGCCTCGGGTTTGCTCAAGCCCAGGAGGCCGAGGTTTCCGAGTTTCTTGAAGACCTCATGCGCCGGGAAAATCTCGGCCGCTTCCCATTCATCCACATGCGGGTTGATCTCGGCGTCTATGAAGCGCTTGAGGATTTTCTGGATTTCCAGGTGTTCGTGGGTGTACTGCACGTTGTGTCTCCTTGAGGTCCGTTCGCCCCGAGTTTGTCGAAGGGTTTCTTTAATTCGGACCGGCTTCGACAAGCTCAGCCCGAACGGTATTTACATGCGCGCCACGCCAAACTGCAGGGGCCTGGTCTGTCGCGTTTGAGCCTGCGCACAGATGTCCAGGCATTGCGCGAGCACGGCGCGCGTGTCGCGCGGGTCTATCACGCCGTCGTCCAGCACCAGGCCCGAGGTATAGAACACATCGGCCTGGGCCTCGACCATGGCAACGATCTTGTCGTACTGGGCCTGCGACTGCGCCGGGTCCGGCGTGATGCCTTTGCGCGCCAATGCCGCTTCGCTGACGATCTGCATGGTGCGCGCGGCCTGCTCGCCGCCCATGACTGCCGTCTTCGCGCTGGGCCAGCTGAACAGAAAGCGCGGTGCATAGCCGCGGCCGCACATGCCGTAGTTGCCCGCGCCAAAGGACGCGCCGCACTGGATGGTGATCTGCGGCACCGTGGCGTTGGTCACAGCCTGGATCATCTTGGAGCCATGCTTGATCATGCCGGCCTGCTCGCTGTCCTTGCCCACCATATAGCCGGTGGTGTTCTGCAGGTAGATGATCGGGTGCGCGAGCTGGCACATCAGCTGGATGAAGTGCGTGGCCTTGTTGGCGCCCGCCACGTCAATGGGGCCGTTGTTGCTGAGGATGCCCACGGCATGCCCGCCCAGGGACGCCTGCACGCAGACCGTGGCCGCGCCGTAAAGCGCCTTGAAAGGCAGGAAATCCGAAGCGTCCGCCAGGCGCGCGATCACTTCGTGCATGTCCAGCGGCTGGCGCAGATCGCCGGGCACCAGGCCCAGGAGGTCCTCTGCCGGATACAGGGGTTCACGCCCCGCGATGGCCGGCGCCTGGGCCCAGGCAGTGCGCGCCACAACCTCACGTGCCAGGCCCAGCGCCTGCCGGTCATCTTCGGCCAGGTATTCGCCCAGGCCGGACACCGCCGTGTGCATCTCGGCCCCGCCCAGTTCCTCTTCCGTCGCCACCTCGCCGGTGGCCGCCATCAGCAGCGGCGGGCCGGCCAGGAAGGCGCGCGAACGGTTTCGTACCATGACGACGACATCGCTCAGGCCCGGCATGTAGGCACCGCCGGCCGTGCCCGAGCCATGCTGCACCGTGATGACGGGAATGCCGGCTGCCGACAGGCGCGCCAGGTTGCGGAACAGCGCGCCGCCCTGCACAAAACCTTCGACCCGGTAGCGCATGAGGTTGGCGCCCGCACTTTCCACCAGGTGGACGAAGGGCAGTTTGTTTTGCAGGGCGATTTCCTGCACGCGCAGGATTTTTTCCAACCCCATGGCCTGCACGGCGCCGGCTTCTATGCCGGAATCGCTGGCCACCACCATGCAGCGCACGCCGCTGACAAAACCTATGCCGGCCACCACACCGCCGCCCGGCACCGACTGGGCGGCATCCGTGCTGTCCTGCAGGTAGCCGGCCAGTGAACACAGCGGCAGCCAGGGCGCACCGGCATCGAGCAGCAAGGCGACGCGTTCGCGCGGCAGCAGCTGGCCGCGCTTGTCAAAGGCCGGCCGGGATTTCGCCGAAGCCGCCGCGCTGCGTTCCTCGAGCTCGCGCAGCGCCGCTATGCGCGCCAGCATGCCTGCGCGTCGCTGCACCGCTTGCGGCGACTGCGCGTTCCAGGCCGACTGGAACAGTGTCATGGCTGAAAGACTTTCGGCGTTGCTGCAAGGTGAAAGCCGTCAAACGGTTGGATCGCCTCACGCTGCAGCGCCTCGGCGTCGGGGCGCTCCATCGGCCAGCCCATGCGCACCTGGGGCCTGGCGCCATCCACGCGCAGCGTCGCGCCGCTGATGAAGTTCGCTGCCTTGCTGAGCAAAAACACGACGGCCGCCGAAGTTTCGCTTTCGGTGCCGAAGCGGCCCAGCGGCACAGTGTGGCGCATCTCGCGCAGCATGGGACCGGCCTCGGGCGGGTAGTGGTCCATGCCGCTGGAAGCAATGTAGCCCGGCGCCACCGCGTTCACACGCACGCCGCTTTTGGCCCACTCGGCGGCGGCGGTTTCGGTAAAGCTCACCATGCCGGCGCGCGCCGCGCCGCTGTGGCCCATGCTGGGCATGGAGCCCCACATGTCGGCCACGATGTTGACGATGCTGCCGCCCTTGCCCTGCATGGCCTGCACATAGCACTCGCGCGCCATGAGGAAGCCGCCGGTCAGGTTGGTGTTGATGACGGCCTCCCAGCCCTTGGCGCTGATGGCCTCCAGCGGCGTGATGTACTGGCCGCCGGCGTTGTTGACCAGGCCGTCGATGCGGCCCTGCGCCACCACGATGGCGGTGATGGTGGTCTTGACGGCTTCTTCCTGGCGTATGTCGCAGGGGTGGAAACTGACACGGCCGCCCTGGGCGACGATTTCGCCCGCCACGTCATGCAGCTTGGCGATCTGCCGGCCTATCAGCACCACGTGGGCGCCCAGGGCGGCAAGTTCATGCGCAACGCAGCGGCCTATGCCCGAGCCGCCGCCGGTGACGACGATGACTTTGCCGGCAAACAGGCCAGGCTGGAAAACCGATTGGTAGCTCATGGCAGGGCCTTTGTTGAGGAGGATTTTTTCCGCACGGGGCCGTGAACGAAAAGCGCCATGGCCGCGTCTGTCAGGTCGTCCAGCGTGGCGGGCTTTTTCGCGTCAAACCACTGCACCGACCAGTTGAGTGCGCCGAACATCAAGAGGCGCGCGAGCTTCACCGGCCCCTTGAGCTGGCCCGCCCCGGCCAGGGCCTGGAGCACAGGCTCCCAGACCGCCTCGTAATCGCTTTTCAGCCTGGCGAGCGACGCGCGCTGCCGGCTGGTGATGGAGCGCGACTGATACAGCATGACGGGGATGAAGTCGCTGCCAGGGCCCAGCAGCACGGCGAAATGGTTGCGAATCAACAGCCGCAGCATGGCCGGCGCGTCGCCGGTGGAGGCGCCGGCCGCCTGCAGCGCATCGGCCTGCCGCTGCAGGGCCGAGCGCATGCCCTCTTCCATCACCGCAAAGAGCAACGCGCCCTTGCTTTTGAAGTGGTAGAAGGGCGATCCGCTGTGCATGCCCACCGCCGCCGCGATGTCGCGTGTGCTGGTGGCGTCAAAGCCTTTTTTGTTGAACAGCCGGGCGGCGGCGTTGATGAGTTCGACCCGGCGGTTGCCGTCATCGCGCTCGTCCGGGGTTTTGCGCGGGCGGCCGCGCGGACGTTTTTCAGCGCGGTCGGGCTGGGTTTTTGAGGGGGCGGTGGCGCGTGCGGCTGAGCGCGAGCGCGCGGCGGGTTGATCCATAAAGACGGACCATAGCAAAACCCGATATTTTTAGCAAGCAAGTGCTTTGTAAAAATACCTGCGGCCGATAGCCCGGATTTGCCCGCAGGCCTACCTGCGGCCGCTGCCCGCCTTCGTGGAAGCCCCCACTTGTGGGTGCGCGCCATGAATATGCGCCGCGTGGCCCCGGTCCTTGTCGGCCGGCGCCTGTTCCCGGCTTTGCCGCAGGGCGGCTTTTTCGAGTTCGCCCAGGATGCCGCAGTCACCGGCCCGGCCGCTGGCGCACTGCTCACGCAGCAGCTTCAGGTCTTTTTCCAGCGCCTTGAGTTCGCGTATGCGCGTGGCGACGTGGTTGATGTGTTCGTCGAGCAAATTATTGACGTCGGCGCAACTGCCGGCAGGCGCATCCTTGAAGTTCAGCAAGGTGCGGATTTCGGCCAGCGTCATGTCCAGCGACCGGCAGTGGCGTATGAAGGCCAGGCGCTGCACATGGCTTTCGTCATAAATGCGGTAGTTCGCGTCGGTGCGCGCTGCCTCGGGCAGCAGGCCCTCGCGTTCGTAGTAACGGATGGTTTCCGTCTGGGTCTGCGCGGTTTTGGCCAGTTCTCCGATTTTCATGAAGACCTCCTTGAACACTGCCCAACATCGCTGTAGGGTCACTTGGCGAGCCGTGTTGACTCTAATGCCGCTACAGGGTTTCCAATTAAGCCATGAAACCAGAAAAAACCCTCGCTTTTGGCCCGGATGCCCCTACCGGCGACTGCTGCGGCAGCGCCCATGTGGCGCATACGCCAACACCTGTAACAAGCAGCGCCGCAGGGCGAACATTCCGCATCGCCACCATGGATTGCAGCGCCGAGGAATCGGACATACGCCGCGCGCTGGAGCCTATTGCCGGCATACGCTCGCTGGGCTTTCAACTCGGCGCACGCACGCTGCGCATAGACGCCAGCGAAGAAGCCTATGCACCCGCCCTGGAGGCGATTCGCAAAGCCGGGTTCGACCCGCAGCCGGCCGGCTCCGCCTCATCGCAAGAGCACAGCCATGAAGGGCATGACCATCGCCATGCGCACGACCACGACGGCGGTTTTGGCGGCGGCGCCACGCGCCTGGTTGCGGCACTGGTGCTGGCCGCGGGCGCCGAAGCCCTAGCCTTCTTCGCTCCTGAGCTGCTGGCCTGGAAGATCGCCGGCATGGCGGTGGCAGCCCTGGCGATCGCGCTGGCCGGCCTGGATACCTACAAAAAAGGCATGGCCGCACTGCTGCGCGGCAAGCTCAATATCAACGCGCTGATGTCGGTGGCCGTCACCGGCGCCTTTCTCATCGGCCAGTGGCCGGAAGCGGCCATGGTGATGGCTCTGTACGCGATTGCCGAACTGATCGAGGCCCGTGCGGTGGACCGCGCCCGCAACGCGATCAAAGGCCTGCTGGCCATGGCGCCGGAGCAGGCGCTGGTGCAAGGCGAAGGGGGCGCCTGGGCCGTCACCCCGGTCGCCGCAGTACCGCTGCAGGCGCTGGTGCGCATACGCCCCGGCGAGCGTGTGCCGCTGGACGGTGTCGTCGTCCAGGGCAGCAGCGCCGTCAGCCAGGCGCCCATCACCGGCGAGAGCATTCCCGTGGACAAGGAGCCCGGCGACGCGGTGTTTGCCGGCACCATCAATGAAACCGGCGAGATCGACATCCGCGTCACCGCCGCAGCCGGCAACACCACGCTGGCGCGCATCATCCATGCCGTGGAACAGGCCCAGGGCAGCCGCGCGCCCACGCAGCGCTTTGTCGACCGCTTCGCCGCCGTCTACACACCCGCCGTCTTCGCCATTGCCGTCGCGGTCGCCGTGCTGATGCCCCTGCTGGCGGGATTGACCTGGCAGGAGTCGCTCTACAAGGCACTCGTGCTGCTGGTGATTGCCTGCCCCTGCGCGCTGGTGATATCCACACCCGTCACCGTCGTCAGCGGCCTGTCGGCTGCCGCGCGGCGCGGCATCCTGGTCAAGGGCGGCACTTATCTTGAACAAGCGCGCCTGCTCAAGGCCGTCGCGCTGGACAAGACCGGCACCATCACCGAAGGCAAACCCAAACTGGTGGACTGGCGCGCCTGGGGCGACGCCGATGAGGCGCGCCTGCCGCAGCTGGCAGCCGGCATGGCCTCACGCTCCGACCATCCGGTGTCCAGGGCGATTGCGGCAGGCTTGAAAGCCGAAGCCGCGCAGGTTCAGGATTTCAAAGCCCTGCCCGGCCGCGGCACATCGGGTACGGCCGGCGGCCAGCGCCTTGTGCTGGGCAACCACCGCCTCGTCCATGAAATGGGCCTGTGCAGCGCGGAACTCGAGGCCGAACTGGCCCGCCATGAACAGCAGGGCCGCACCGTGAGCCTGCTGGCCGGCGAAACCCGTGTGCTGGCGCTGTTTGCGGTGGCCGACACCATCAAGGAAACATCGCGCCAGGCCATCACCGACCTCAAGGCCCTGGGCGTCACGCCGGTGATGCTGACCGGCGACAACGCCGCCACAGCGCAAGCCATCGCCGCCCAGGCCGGCATCCCAGACGCGCGCGGCGACCTGCTGCCCGAAGCCAAGCTCGAAGCGATTCGCGACATGCAGCAGCGCTACGGCGCCACCGGCATGACGGGCGACGGCATCAACGACGCGCCCGCGCTGGCCCAGGCCGATATCGGCTTCGCCATGGGCGGGGCCGGCGCAGACACCGCCATGGAAGCAGCCGACGTGGTCATCATGAACGACAACCTGGAGCGCGTGGCCGAAACGGTGCGCCTGTCACAACGCACACACACCATCCTGTGGCAGAACATCAGCCTGGCGCTGGGCATCAAGAGCATCTTCCTGGTCCTGGCCGTGTTCGGCACAGCCACGATGTGGATGGCGGTGTTTGCCGACATGGGGGCAAGCCTGCTGGTGGTGGGCAACGGCTTGCGGCTGCTGCGCCAGCAACGCAAGAAATCCTGAACAGCCACCCAAAGAAAAACCCGAAGCGGCAAGCCGGCTTCGGGTTTTGTTTTCTCTTCAGCTGCGAATCACGCTGGCCGGGGTGAATTCTCAGCGCTCGACCGTCTTGTTCCAGCGCGCGTTCCAGGCCGGGCGGTTTTCATTGATCGCGTCCCAGTCCACCGTGGTCGCGGTCTTCATGTACTCGTTCATCTGCGCCACCAGCGCGCCGGCCTTGCCACTCGATTTGGTCTTGGGGTTGGACGGGATCTGGTCGCCGAACTCCAGCGCTGCCGCCTGTGCTTCAGGCGAGAGCAGGTACTGGGCCAGCTTGTGGGCCAGCGCGGGTTCGCTGTTCTTGGCGATCACGCATTCACCGACGGTCAGCACGGCCGAGCCTTCCTTGGGCTGCACGTATTCCACGGGAACGCCCTTGTCCTTGAGCACGCCGACGGCCGTGGGCGTGAGCGGGAACATCGCGGCCTCGCCGGTCTGCACCATTTCAGCGAGCTTGGCCGAGCTCGGGATGTACTCCAGCACGTTGGGGCCAATGGTGGTGGGCCAGGCCTTGAAGCCGGGCTCCACGTTCTTGTCGTTGCCACCCTGGATGCGGTTGAACAGCAAAAAGCCGTGCAGGCCGAAGGTCGACGAAGACAGCGACTGGAACACCACTTTGCCCTTGTACTTGGGGTTGGCCATGTCCATCCACGAGGTGGGCGGCGCCCAGCCTTTTTCAGTGAACATCTTCTTGTTGTAGGCGATGCCGGTCATGCCGATGTTGACGCCGGCGGCCATATCGCCCTTGAAGCGCGCGGTGGGGAACAAATCGTTCAGCGCGGGGCTGGCCTGCATTTTTTCGCACAGGCCCATGCCGATGGCGCGGTACATGATGCCGTCGTCCAGGAACATCACGTGCATCTGCGGGTTGTCCTTGTTGGCCTGGGCCTTGGCCAGGATGTCCGAGGAGGTGCCGGGCACGACCACGACCTTGACGTTGTTGGCTTTCTCGAAGGCGCCGAAAACATGCTCGGTATAGGTTTTTTCCATGGTGCCGCCGTTCATGCCTATGTACAGCGTCTTGGTCTGGGCCATGGCATTGCCGCCGGCCAGGCCGGCAAGAATGGCAAGCGACACCGCGGTGGCGCGGGCGGTCAGGAATCGTGGGGAGATGGTCATGGAAAGCTCCTGGTGGCGTGGGTGAAGAAACAAACTAGACAACAGTGGAAGAGGAAGAGGCAGACCCGGTGGTTGCCGCACGCGGTCTGGTTGGCGAAAAGCGTTCAATCGAAAAAGCGTCTATCGGCGTGGCGCTGCGGCCCTCGCAGACCAGGTCGGCCAGCACCGCGCCCACGCCCGGCCCCAGCTGGAAGCCGCCGCCGGCAAAACCGAATGCATGAATCAGGCCCGGTGTGGTGGCGCTGGGGCCCAGCACCGGCAGGCGGTCCGGCAGGTAGCCTTCGGTGCCGCTCCAGGTGCGGATGATGTGGGCGTTCTTCAGCGCCGGCAGCAGCTCGACGGTCTGCTGCATCAGGCCGGCCAGGCCGCTGCGCTGCACGCGGGCGCGCTGGTCGTCCAGCGCATAACCCCGGCCGCCGCCTATGACGCAATTGCCGCGCGCCACCTGACGCGCGTAGACGCCGCCGCCTTCCACGCCCAGGCTCAGGTCCATGAAGACAGGCAGCGGCTCGGTCACCGCCATCTCGGGGTGGCCGGACTCCATGGGCACGGTTTCGCCGAATTGCGCGGCGATGCGGTCCGCCCAGGCGCCGGCGCAATTGAGCAAATGTTTGGCGCGCACTTCCAGCGCATCGCCCGAGCGCAGCACAAAAACCTCCCCGTCGCGCGCGACCTCGTCCACACGGGTCTGCTCGCGGATGTGGGCGCCCAACCTGTGCGCGGCCAGCGCGAAGGCCGGCGACACCAGGCGCGGGTTGGCCTGGCCGTCGCCGGGGCACAGCGAGGCGCCGACGGCGGCCCTGCCCAGCCAGGGGCAGCGCTCGCGCAGCGCTCGCGTGGACAGCATCTGTAAATCCATGCCGAAATCCAGCGTGCGCGCGCGGTAGCCTTCCAGCGATGCCAGGTCGGCCTCGCTGCGCGCGATCTTCAGGTGGCCGGACTGGATGTATTCGCCGTCCGTGCCTATCAGTTCGGGCAGGCGCGCCCACAGACCCTGCGCGCGCTGCGACAGCGGCAGCTGGCTGACCGGCCGGCCCTGGCGGCGCACGCCGCCGTAGTTCACGCCGCTGGAGCGCGAGCCGCAAAGGTCGCGTTCGAGCAGCACCACCGAAAAACCCATGCGGCGCAAAAACAGCGCGGCCGACGCGCCCATGATGCCGCCGCCCACAATCGCCACGTCAGCCGTGATGCGCTCCATCATGCGGCCTCCTGCCTGGGCGCCGGCGCGGCCATGGCTGAAAACGGCAAGGGCTTGATGGGCGACTGACCGCGCAGGCGGCCCACCGCATCGGGCTGTGCGGCGCAGGCCTGCGCAAGAATCTCGGCCGCCGCCACACCGCAGGTGCGGCCCTGGCAACGACCCATGCCGACGCGCGTCAACGCCTTGAGGCGGTTCATCTCGCGTGCGCCGGTGTCGGCCACGCAGCGGCGCAATTGCCCCGCCGTAATTTCCTCGCAGCGGCATACCACCAGCTCGTTCGGCGCGGCCGCGGCCCAGCCGCTCGGAAAGGGAAACGCGCGCTCCAGCCCCCGGCGAAACTCAGCGACGCGCGCCAGGCGCTGCTCCAGCCACAAAGCGCGCGATGTATCGGTGAGCTGCCCGGTGTCGTCCAGCAGAGCCAGTGCCGCGCGCTCGCCGGCCCACTCGGCGGCATCAGCGCCCATGATGCCAGCACCATCGCCGGCCAGGTACACGCCGGCCACGCTGGAACGCCCGGCCGCGTCGCGCTCGGGCAGCGCGCCGCGCTGCAGCTCGTTATAAGCAAAGCGGCAGCCCAGCAGGTCGGCCAGTTGCGTCTCGGAACGCAGCGCGTAGCCAAAACCCACAGCGTCGCAATCAATACGGTGTTCGCGGCCGGCCTTGCGCCAGTGCATGGCCTGCACACGTTCGCCGCCCTCGGCGGCCGCCAGCTCCACCCCCTGGTGCACCGCGACACCGTGCGCGCGCAGCCAGCCCAGGTAGTACATACCCTTGGCCAGCAGCGCCGGCTGACGCAGCATGGCCGGCATGGCGGCGACCTTGCCCGCGAAGCTGGCGGTGTCGAGTACCGCCGCAACTTTTGCGCCGGCCTTGGCATATTGGTAAGCGATCAGGTACAGCAGCGGCCCGGTGCCGGCAAAGACCACGCGCGAGCCGATCGCGCAGCCCTGGAACTTGAGCGCCACCTGCGCGGCGCCCAGTGTGTAAACGCCGGGCAATGTCCAGCCCGGAAAAGGCAGGACACGGTCCGTCGCGCCGGTGGCGACGATGAGGTGGCTGTAGGCCAGCGTGCTCATCATGCCGTTGTGCAGCAAGTCCAGCTTGCCGCCCTCCGCGCTCCAGACCAGGGTGTCGGGACGGTAATCGACCTTGTCCAGGATGGCCGCCATGGCGCCGTGCAGTGCATCGGCGCGCCCGGCTTCAAAACCATAGAGCGCCTCTTTGGGCCGCGTGAAACCCTCGGGCGGCTGGCGGTAGATTTGCCCGCCCCAGCGCGGCGCTTCGTCCACCACCACCGGCCGCAGGCCGTGCGCCACCAGGGCCTGGGCCGCGCGCACGCCGGCCGGGCCGGCGCCCACAATGACGGGCCGCACGCTCATGCCAGCCCCTCCGCACCGGTCACCAGCCGCATGCCTTCTTCGACAAAGGTGCCGCAGGCGCGCAGGCGCTTGCCCGACTCGGTGGCGACCCAGCAATCCTGGCAGGCGCCCATCATGCAAAAACCGGCGCGCGGCTCGCCGCTGAATTCGCTGAAGCGCAGACGCGCGCTGTGTGTGAGCACCGCCGTCAGCACGGTGTCGCCGGCCAGCGCCGTGAGCGGCTGGCCGTTGAGCACAAAGCCCACGGGCTTGCGGCCGCCTTCGGCCACGCGCTGCAGCAGTGCCCTGGGTTTCCCGGCTGCACCGGGGGTTTCGTCGGATGGTTTCATTTGTGCCCCACCAGAATCTTGTCAAGGCCGTAGATGCGGTCCAGCACCAGCATGGCCACTGCGGTCAGCGCCACCATGAGCGCGGAGACCGCCGCCATCAGCGGGTCTATGGACTCGGTCGCGTACATATACATGCGCACCGGAAGCGTCACGGTGGAAGGCGCGGTGACGAAGATGGACATGGTCACCTCGTCAAAGCTGTTGATAAAGGCCAGCAGCCAACCACCGGTGACGCCCGGCAAAATCATGGGCAGCGTGACGCGGGTGAACACCGTGGCCTGGCTTGCGCCCAGCGAGAGGGCCGCCTGCTCGGCGCTGCGGTCGCTGCCTTCCACCGAGGCCAGCACCAAGCGCAGCACATAGGGCGTGATGATGACCACGTGCGCCAGCGCGAGCCAGAAGAAGCTGCCGGTCGCGCCTATCAGCGAGAAGGTGCGCAGCAGGGCCACGCCCAGCACCAGGTGCGGAATGATGAGCGGCGAGAGAAACAGGCCGTTGAGGAAATCACGGCCGGGGAAGGTATGGCGCGCAATCGCCAACCCCGCGGGAACGGCCAGCACAGTCGCCAGCGTGGCCGAAATCGACGCCAGCCAGAGGCTGTTCTTGAAGGACTGCACAAAATCCGAATGCGCGAACACCGCGCGGAACCAGCGCAGGGAAAACTCCGTGGTCGGGATGGCCAGCGTATTGCCGGGCGTGAAAGCCACCACGCAGACAATGACCAGCGGCGCCAGCATGAAGGCGATGACGAGCGCGTTGAAGAGCAGCGCAATGGGGCCGTTTTTGGACATGGTGCGCTCCTTATCCCAGCGACTTCTTGTAGGAACGTTCGAGCACGCGGTTGTAACTCAGCATGATGGCCAGGTTGGCCAGCAGCAAGGTCAGCGCGATGGCCGCGCCCAGCGGCCAGTTGAGCTCGTGCAGGTATTCGTCGTACACAACGGTGGCCACCATCTTCAGGCGCCGACCGCCCAGCAGCCCCGGAATCGCGAAGGCGCTGGCGGAGAGGCCAAACACGATCAGGCTGCCCGAGAGCACACCCGGCAGCACCTGCGGAAAAATGATGCGGCGCAAGGTGGTGAAGTGCGAAGCCTGGAGTGACAGCGCCGCGTCTTCCACGCCCGGGTCCAGCTTTTGCAGCGAGGTCCAGACCGGGATCACCATAAAGGGCAGCATCACGTGCACCAGCGCGATGACCACGGCCGCTTCGGTATAGAGAATGCGCATGGACGGCAGGCCGACGGCGCGCATGAGCTGGTTGACCACGCCCTCGGGGCCCAGCAGCATGCTCCAGCCGAAGGCACGCACCACCACCGACACCAGCAGCGGCGCCAGCACCACCAGCAGCAAAATGGAGCGCCAGGGACTGCGCATGCGGCTCAGCACATAGGCCTCGGGCGCGCCCACCAGCACGCAGATCAGGGTGGTCAGCGCCGAAATCCACAGCGTGCGCCAGAAGATGCCGTGGTAGTAGTCGTCCGTCAGCACGGCGGCGTAATGCGCGAGCGTGAAGCTGTTCTTGACGCCGGTGGCGTGGTCAAAGACCTGGAAGGACAGCACCGCCGTGAGCGCCAGCGGCACCAGCAGCAGGCAGGCGAACAGCGTGAAAGCCGGCGCCGACAGCAGCCAGGGCGCGCGCGAGGCGCTTGCCCGGGGCGCAGCAGCCGCGGCGGCGCCGCTCATGCCGGCACCCCTTGCGCGCCGGGCAGCAGGCGCACCTGCTGCGCGGTCCAGTCCAGGCCCACGTTGGCGCCCTCTTCGGCCGGCGCCGTGCCGTCATTGGGGCAAACCACCGCAAGCTGGCCGGCGGCGGTGGACACCTGGTAAAGCCACTGGCTGCCCAGGAAAAAACGCTCCTTGACCGTGCCGCCCATGCGGCCCTGGGACTCATGTACCAGGCGGATTTTTTCGGGGCGCAGGCTCAGCACCACCGCGTCGCCCTGCGACACGCCGGCGGCCTCCACTTCGATCGGCACATCGCCAGCCACATTCACCGTGGTCCAGGGACCGGTGGCCGCCACACGGCCTTCCAGCAAATTGGCCTTGCCGACAAAGTTCGAGATAAAGCGGGTCTGCGGGTGTTCATAGAGCCGGTGCGGCTGGTCGATCTGCGTCACGCGACCGGCTTCCATGACGACCACGCGGTCGCTGATGGACATGGCCTCGGTCTGGTCGTGCGTGACCATGATGGTGGTAGTGCCGACCTTGCGCTGGATCTGCCGCAGCTCGAACTGCATCTCTTCGCGCAGCTTGGCGTCCAGGTTGGACAGCGGCTCATCCAGCAGCAGCACGGGCGGCGTGATGACCAGCGCGCGCGCCAAGGCCACGCGCTGGCGCTGCCCGCCCGAAAGCTCGCGCGGGTAGCGATGGGCGTGCCCCTCCAGGTGCACCAGGGCCAGCGCGGCCTTCACGCGTTCGGTGCGCTCTTCCTTGGGAACCCGCCGCATCTCCAGGCCAAAGCTCACGTTGTCGTACACGCTCATGTGCGGAAACAGCGCATAGCTCTGGAACACGATGCCCAGGCCGCGCGAATTGGGTTTGGCATGGGTGATGTCGCGGCCATCCAGCGTGACCTGGCCGGACGTCACCTCGCAAAAGCCCGCAATCATCTGCAAGGTGGTGGTCTTGCCGCAGCCCGAGGGCCCCAGCAGCGAGACGAATTCGCCCTTGTCCACCGACAGGTTCATGTCGGCCACGGCACGTGTCGCGCCATAGGACTTGTTCACATTCGCCAGGGTCAAAAAGGACATGGGGAGCACCTCTGCAACAGGGGTGGCCACCGCCGCACGTACCAAACGACGTACAAAACGGTGACACCTTGATGACTTCATGCTATGGCATGTACGAAAAAATCGTCAATAGGTTATTCCGTATAGAGATATCTTTATTTGATTTATTCCGTTTAACGGAATTTCTATACACTTATGCCAATACTGATTCCGCCAAAGGAGAGACTGTGAAAGACGAAGACAATAGCTCCAGCAGCGTGCAGCGCGCTTTTTCCATCATTCGGGCCTTGGCCGCGACACAGGCCAAGGGCGGGCGCATCACCCACATCGCCAAGGCCACGGGCCTGACCCAGGCCACCACCCACCGCATCCTGCAAAGCCTGGTGGCCGAGCGTGTGGTGGAGCAGGAAGCCGGCTCCAAGCTCTACCGTTTGAGCATCGAGTTTTTCGCGCTGGCCGCCCAGGCCGGCAATGCCATGGACCTGCGCGGCCTGTGCCGGCCGTCCATGCTGCGCCTGTGCGCCAGCCTGGGCGACACCATTTTTTTGCTGGTGCGCAGCGGTTTTGACGCGGTCTGCCTGGACCGCAGCGAGGGGCCCTTCCCGATACGCTCCTTCACCGGCGACATCGGCGGACGCGTGGCCCTGGGCATGGGCCAGGGCAGCCTGGCCATCCTGGCCTTCCTGCCCGAAACCGAACGCGAGGAAGTGATCCGCTACAACCTGCCGCGCGTGCGCGAGTTCGGCGTGTATGACGAGGTCTACCTGCGCACCGAGATCGAGCGCGTGCGCGAGCTCGGCTACGCCGGGCGCAACACCAACCTGCTGGACGGCATGGCCGGCGTCGGCGTGCCGGTGCTGGACCGCGACGGCCGCGCCGTCGCCGCCCTCAGCGTGGGCACGATTTCCTCACGCCTGAGCCCGGACCGCCTGCCCACGGTGGTGGAATTGCTCAAGCGCGAGGCTGCGGCCATAGGCGCGCAGATCAACCCTTTTGACAGCACCTTGCGGCGGCCCGCGCAAAGCTTGGCGCCGGCTGACAAGGTGTAACCCACCCCACCCCGTTCGGGCTGAGCTTGTCGAAGCCCTTCGACAGGCTCAGGGCGAACGGGAATTGAATGATCGGTCAGCTTTCACGGCAAAGCACGGCTTACGAGAGAGGCGCCGCCTGCTCGCGCAACCATTCCCGCAACTGCACCAGCGGCCGCCAGCTGGTTTTCTGCGAAGGCCAGACCAGGTAGTAGGCGAAGTCTGAACTCAGCGAGAGTTCAAACGGCACGGCCAGCGTGCCGTCGGCGATGTCGTCGGCCACCAGGAAGCGCGGCAGCACGGCCAGGCCCAGGCCGGCCTTCACGGCTTGCGCGATCATGGAAAACAGCTCGTACTTGGGACCGGTGCCCGCGCCCTGCGCATCGTCGATGCCGGCCAGCTGGAACCAATCGCGCCAGGCGTGCGGCCGGGTGCTCTGGTGGATCAGCGTGAACTTCAATACATCGACCGGCTTGCGCAACTGGCGCTTTTTGACCAGCGCCGGGCTACACACCACCACGCTGTCTTCGCCCATCAGGTATTCCGATTCCGTGCCCGGCCAGTCGGGCCGGCCGTAGTGGATGGCGGCGTCCAGCCCCGTCAATGAAAAATCAAACGGCTGCAGGCGCGTCGCCAGGTTCAGCGTCACATGCGGATGCGCCTTCAGGAAGGAGGGCATGCGCGGGATCAGCCACTTGGTCGCAAAGGTCGGCACCACGCCCAGCTCCAGCGTGCCGCCCTCGCCTTTGGACGAGACCAGGTCCAGCATCGCGGCTTCCAGCGCATCCAGCGCCGGGCTGACCCGCGCCAGCAGCGAACGGCCGGCGTCGGTCAGTTCCAGTTGGCGCGGCAGGCGGCGGAACAGGCTCACGTCCAGCTCCTGCTCCAGCCCCAGGATCTGGTGGCTGACCGCGCTCTGGCTCACCGACAGGTCTTGCGCCGCCAGGGTAAAGCTGCCGCGGTGGGCGGCCGCTTCAAAGGCCAGCAGGGCCTGGGTGGAGGGGATTTTGCGGCGCATCGCATGAATATATCTCATGCATCCATCGAAATTGATCCTTTGTCGCCATGGGCCAAATTGCCGAGAATCCAGCCTTCACCTGCCATAAATACGCCTGAAATGACCCACCTCCAGAAACTGCTTGCCGCCTGCCTTCCGCCCGAAGCCGTTCAAACCATCCATGAACAGATGTACGTTCATCCTGGCCTGCAGCAGGCTGCCTCGGGCAGCGTGAGCCGCGCGGAACTGGCCCAGGCACTCAATATGGCGCTGTTTCACGGCCTGGTGCAGCGGGTACCGGCCGGGCAGGACTACATCGCCAGCGACGTGCTGGGCCAGCAGCGCAAGGTGGTGTTTGACCACGGCGCGCTGCGCACCGTGCGCTGGCCCAGCGGCGCGCTGCCGGCCGGCGAAGCGGCCTTCACGCGTGTGCTGCGCCCGCTGGGTTTTGAACTGCAGGGCACTTACCCGCTGCCGCGCCTGAAGATGACGGGCCGGGCCTACAGCCACCGCGATTTCCCCGAAGAGATCGCGCAGTTTTTTGTCTCCGAGCTGCACCCCGAGCAGTTCTCCGCGCCCTTCCAGTCGGCCGTCACGCGCGTGCTGTCGACTTCGCGCGACCCGCTGGGCCCGCAGGATATTGCCGACCTCGAGCAGCTCACGCGCGACGGCGTGCTGCCGCTGGCGCAGGCGCTGCGCCTGCTGCCGCAGCTGCTGCAATGCTTTGACCGCCAGCACGGTGTGTTCGCGATGGACGATTACGAACTGCTGCTGGCCGAGTCCGCCGAGATGGCCTGGATTTCCACCGAGGGCAATGCCTTTAACCATGCGACCGATCGCGTGGACGACGTGGATGCGGTGGCGACTCGCCAGCGCGCGCTGGGCCGGCCCATCAAAGACAAGGTCGAGGTCTCGGCCAGCGGCCGCGTGCGCCAGACGGCCTTTCGCGCCGCAGGCGTGCAGCGCGACTTCATCACGCCCGAAGGCCGCGTCTCGCGCGAGGTGCCCGGCTCGTTTTACGAATTCATCACGCGCGACGCACTGCAAACCGCCGGCGCGGCCAACGACCCGGTGCAGCCGCGCCTGGACCTGGCTTTTGACGCCGGCAACGCCACCGGCATTTTTGGCATGACGGCCGCCCGCGCATGACCGCCGCGCGCGGGCCGCTGCGTCCGCTCTACGCGCAGGCCAGCGGCTCGCCGATACGTGCCATGCTGGCGCTGGCCGGCCGCGAAGGCATGGTGTCATTGGCCGGCGGCCACCCCGACCCGGCGCTGCTGCCGGCCGAGTGGCTGCGCGAATCGCTGCTCGAGGTAGCGGGCACGCTGCAAGGCCGCAGCCTGCAATACGGCGCGACCGAAGGCCTTGCAGAACTGCGTGAGGCCAGTGCGGCCTTGCTGACGCAACGCGGCCTGGCGGCGCAGGCGGAGGATGTGCTGATCACCACCGGCTCGCAGCAGGCCATAGACCTGCTCGCGCGCGTGCTGGTGGAGCCCGGCGAAGGCGTGGCCGTGGAATCCTTTAACTATCCTGCGGCGCTGCAGGCTTTCCGCTTTGCGGGCGCACGCCTTGTCGAAGTGCCGACCGATGCGCAAGGCATGGATGTCGACAAGCTTGAAGCCCTGCTTCAAGCCCAAAGCCCGCGCGTGCTTTACGTGGTGCCGAATTTCGCGAACCCGACCGGCGCCGTGATGCCGCTGGCGCGCCGCCTGCGCCTTCTGGAACTGGCCGCGCAATACCGCGTGACGTTGCTCGAAGACGACCCCTACGGCGAGCTCTGGTTTGGCGCGCCGCCGCCGCCTTCGCTCGCGCAGTTGAACCAGCAGGCCGGCTCGCCCGCGCAGGTTGCCTATATGACCAGCTATTCCAAAGTGGTGGCCCCGGCGCTGCGCCTGGGTGTGCTGCTTGCGCCGGCCGAGATCGCGCGCGGCGTGGTGCTGGCCAAGCAGGCGGCCGATGTGCACAGCGGCTCGCTGGAGCAATTGACCTTGACGGCCATGCTGGCCTCCGGACGCTTGGCATCGCACCTGGACATGCTGCGCCCGGCTTATGCCGCCAAAGGCGATACGTTGGACCAGGCATTGCGCACGCATTGCGGCGGCCTGCTTGAATTTGACAAGCCGCAAGGCGGCATGTTCATATGGGCAAAGCTCTCCAGCGCACTGCCGCTGCTGCCCACCCAGGCCTGGGTGGACTTCGGCCTGGCCAACCAGGTGCTGGTGGTGCCCGGCGCCGCCTTCAGCATCAGCGGCGCCGCACAGCCCTGGTTGCGCCTGAGTTTTGCCAACCCCGCGCACCAGGCGTTGCGGCAGGGCGCCGAACGCCTGGGCCGCGGCCTGCGCGAGCTCGCCAGCCCACACTGATTTCAAGACACACCAAGAAAGGACTTCATCATGAGTCACGCCAACGACGTTTCATTCCTCTTCAAAGCCCTGGGCCTGAGCGCCGACCTGGCCAGCAAGGCGGCCTCGGCCATCACGGTGGCCACGCCCGTAGACGGCAGCCAGCTGGCCCGCGTGGCCGTGCACAGCGCCGCCGAGGTGGACAGCGCGCTCAACGCCGCCCAGCAGCGCTTTCTCGAATGGCGCAATGTGCCCGCGCCCAAGCGCGGCGAGCTGGTGCGCGCCTTCGGCGAAACCGTGCGCCGCCATAAGGCCGAACTGGGCCAGCTGATCTCGCTGGAGACCGGCAAGATCCTGCAGGAAGGCCTGGGCGAGGTGCAGGAAGTCATAGACATCTGCGAATTCGCGGTCGGCCTCTCGCGCCAGCTTTACGGCCTCACGATTGCCAGCGAGCGCCCCGACCACAAGCTGCTGGAAACCTGGCATCCCGTGGGCGTGGTCGGCATCATCTCGGCCTTTAACTTCCCGATGGCGGTGTTCGCCTGGAATGCCGCGCTGGCCCTGGTCTGCGGCAACACCCTGGCCTGGAAGCCTTCGGAGAAAACACCGCTGTCGGCCATCGCGCTCAACGGCCTGCTGCTGCAGACGGCCAAAGACCTGGGCCTGGCCACCGAGGGCCTGAGCGAGCTGCTGATAGGCGAACGCGCCACCGGCGAGGCGCTGGTGAATCACCCACATGTGAAACTGGTCAGCGCCACCGGCTCCACCGCCATGGGTAAAAACGTAGCGATGGCCTGCGCGGGCCTCTTCAAGCGCTCGCTGCTGGAACTGGGCGGCAACAACGCGGCCATCGTCGCCCCTTCGGCCAACCTGGAACTCGTGGTGCGCGGCGCGGCCTTCGCGGCCGCCGGCACCGCCGGCCAGCGCTGCACCAGCTTGCGCCGCCTGATCGTGCACCGCTCCATCTACCCGGAACTGGTCAAACGCCTGGTCGCCGTGTTTGAACGCCTGCCCATAGGCAACCCGCTCAAAGACGGCACGCTGGTCGGCCCGCTGATAGACGGCCGCGCGTTCGACGCCATGCAGTCTGCCCTGGCCGAAGCCAAAAAGCTGGGCGCCCAAGTGCACTTCGGCGACAAGCAGCCCGGCGAGGGTACGGCCCACTATGTGCGCCCCGCGATTGTGGAACTGAAAGAGCAGGCCGGCCCCATGCTGCACGAGACCTTCGCGCCCATCCTCTACGTGGTGCCTTACGACAGCTTTGAGGACGCGATCGCGATGAACAACGCGGTGGCGCACGGCCTGTCATCGGCCGTCTTCACGCAGGACCTGCGCGAGGCCGAGCTCTTCACCTCGGCGCGCGGTTCGGACTGCGGCATCGCCAACGTCAACATAGGCACCAGCGGCGCCGAGATAGGCGGCGCCTTCGGCGGCGAGAAGGAAACCGGCGGCGGCCGCGAGTCGGGATCGGATTCGTGGAAGGCCTATATGCGCCGCGCGACGAATACCGTCAACTACGGCTCAAGCCTGCCGCTGGCCCAGGGCATACGCTTTGATATCTAGGGCCTGAGAGGGCTGGTATCAGTAGGCCGCGCCGGGCGCGGCCGGCTGCACGGCGCCGGATGGCACAAGATCCGCCGCCAGGCGCCTGGCGGCATTGGCATAGACCAGGACGTCAACGCCGACAGCCACAAACGTGCAGCCCAGCGCGAGGTAACGCCTGGCCAGCGCCGGGTCCGAGGTCAGCGTGCCGGCGGCCTTGCCCGAAGCGATGATGGTTTTCATGGCCTTTTCGATTGCGGCCTGCACCTCGGAGTGGCCGGGCTTGCCGCGGTGGCCCATGGAGGCGGCCAGGTCGGCAGGGCCTATGAAGACGCCGTCCACGCCCTCCACTGCACAAATCGCCTCCAAATTGCCCAGGGCCGTCACGGTTTCCGCCTGCACCAGCAGGCAGACTTCGTCGTCCGCTGCGTCGAGGTAGTCGGTGCGCGCGCTCCAGCGCGAAGCACGCCCCACGGCGCTGCCAACCCCGCGTATACCCAGCGGCGGGTAACGTGTGGCGCTGACCATGGCGCGCGCCTGCTCGGCCGTGTCGACCATGGGGATCAGCAGGTTGTGCGCGCCTATGTCCAGCAATTGCTTGACCAGTGGCACCTCGCCGGCCACCGCGCGCACCACGGGCTGTGCGCGGTAAGGCGCCACGGCCTGGAGCGCAGCCAGCGTGCTGCGCACATCGTTGGGTGCATGTTCGCCGTCGATCAACAGCCAGTCGAAGCCGGCCGTGGCGCTGACCTCGGCAAGGTAGGGATCGGCCATGGAAAGCCACAGACCGACCTGGGGCCGGCGGGCAGCGAGAGCGGTTTTGAAGGGATTGTTGGCGGGCATGGAGGTGTCGGGTCCGGAAATAAAAGGAGCGGCCGGGCCGGCTCAAGCCGCCACGAGGTGATGGGCGGGCAAGGTGCCGGTGGCCAGGTAATCCACGATGTTACGCGCGGTGATGTTCGCCACCTGCAGGGCGGCGTTGCGGGTGACGCCCGCGACATGCGGCGTGAGCAGCACATTGGGCAGGGCCAGCAGCGGGTGGCCGGCAGGCAGCGGCTCGGTGTCAAAGGTATCCAGCCCAGCACCCTCCAGCTGGCCGGACTGCAAGGCCTCCAGCAGCGCGGCTTCGTCCACGACGGGGCCGCGCGCCGTATTGATGAGCAGGCTGCCGCGCCGCATGAGCGACAGTTCGCGCCGGCCTATCAGGCCGCGTGTGCGTTCGGTCAGCGGGCAGTGCAGGCTCAGGATGTCGACCTGCGCCAGAAGGCGGTCCAGGTCGGGCTCCGTGGCATGGCTGTCCGCCTGCCCATGGGGGCGCAGCACCAGCACCCGGGCGCCGAGCGCGGCGGCGAGTCGCGCCGTGCTGCGGCCTATGCTGCCGTAGCCCACGATGCCGACCACGGCACCGCGGAAATCGCGCCCTTGCCAACTGCCGTCGGCCCAGCGGCCGCCGCGCACCATGTTGTCGAGCAAAGGCAATTGCCGTGTGAGCGAGAGCATGAGCGCCAGCGCGTGCTCGGCCACGGCATCGGCATTCGCGGCGGGCGCCACGGCGACGGCAACGCCGCGCTGGCGGGCGGCGGCCAGGTCCACGCCGTCCACGCCCGCGCCGTTCTTGGCGACGATCTTCAGCGCCGGGGCGGCGGCCAGCACGCGCGCCGAAATGGGCTTGGAGCCCCGTAGCACCACAGCCTGCGCGCCTGTGGCCGCCAGCTGAGCCGCCAGTACGTCTTCAGTTACGGGATCGGGCAGAAAAGTGATCTGCCCGCCCGCGCCGCGCACGATGTCTTGCGCGGACGGGGCCCAGTGGGCGGCGGTGACGAGAACCTGGAAGTTGGAATCCATGGGCTCAGTCTATGCGGATGCCGCTGGCGGTAATGAGCTTGCCATAGCGGTCCCATTCGTCCTGGGTAAAGCGGGCCAGGTCTTGCGGCGGGCCGGGCTGGGTCCGCACGCCCAGGTTGCCGAATTTTTCCAGAACGTCGGGCTGTTTGAGCACGGCGACAAGCGTCGCGTTAAGGCGGCTGATGACTTCCTTGCTGGTCTTGGCGGGTGCGTACAGCGCATACCAGGCATTGACCTCAAAGCCGGGGTAGCCCGCCTCCGAAAAAGTGGGGACACCCGGCAGCTCGGGCAGGCGTGAGGGCGCCGCGACGGCCAGGGCCCGGACCTTGCCGCCCTTGATCAGCGGCGCGGCGCTGGTCAGGGTATCCAGGATCATGTCGAGCCGGCCGCCCAACAGGTCCATGGTGTGGGCGTTGCCGCCCTTGTAGGGCACATGGCTGATCTGGATATGCGCGCTCTGCTTGAACAGCTCGGCCGCCAGATGCAGCGGGGAACCGTTGCCGGCGGAACCATAGTTCAGCGTATTCGGCTGGCGCCGCGCGGCTTCGACCAGCGAGCGCAGGTCGGTGTAAGGCGATTCCTTGGCGACGATCAGCACCATGGGCACCACGCCTATGGTGCCCACGGGCGTGAAGTCGGCGATGGCGTCATAACCGGGCTTGGCATAGAGGTGCGGGCTGACGGCGTGGCTCGCCAGCGAGCCCAGCACCAGGGTGTAGCCGTCGGGAGCGGCCTTGGCCGCCGCGGCGGTGCCGATGGTGGTGCCGGCGCCGGGGCGGTTGTCGATGATGACCGGCTGCTTGAGGCTCTCGCTCATCTTTTGCCCCACCAGGCGTGCCACGGCATCGTTGGCGCCGCCGGCGGGGTAAGGCACCAGCAGGGTCAGCGGTTTGTTGGGATAGTCGCTTTGCGCGTGGGCCGCAGGGCCCAGCGCGCAGGCGGCCAGGGCGGCCAGCAGCAGCAGCATGCGGCGGGCGATGCGCCGCACGGCGGGAGTAAGGCTTGGCATGGTCATTGTCTCCTTGTGTATTTTTCAAACAGTCTGGCGCTTCGAGGGCATTTCAGGCGGATCGCCTCGGCCGGCCCTCCGGCCGCTTGCCATGTGCCGCCCCTCGGGCAGCCCCTGGCGGGATGCTTGATGCGCAGTCGACAGCTGTTGTGCCGCTCAGCTGACGATGCCCAGGTGCCAGGGCACAAATTCGTGGTCGCCCAGGCCCAGCGCCTCGCTCTTGGTCGGCTCGCCCGAGGCGTGGCGCAGGATCTCCTCAAAAATCCGCCGGCCCATCTGCGCGACGTCGAGCTCGCCGTCCAGGATGGCGCCGCAGTTGATGTCCATGTCTTCTTCAAGGCGTTTGAACATCGGCGTGTTGCTGGCCAGCTTGATCGTGGGCGCCGGCTTGGAACCGAACATGGAGCCTCGGCCCGTGGTGAAACAAATCAGATTGGCGCCGCTGGCGATCTGGCCGGTCGAGGCCACCGGGTCGTAGCCGGGCGAGTCCATGAAGACAAAGCCGTTCTGGGTGATGGGCTCTGCATATTCATAGACCGCCTGCAGCGGCGTGGTGCCGCCCTTCATGGCCGAGCCCAGCGATTTCTCGAAAATATTGGCCAGCCCGCCGGCCTGGTTGCCGTGCCCCACCACGCCGTTGAACTGCGCGTTGTGGCCCGCCGTGTATTTTTCCCACCAGGCCAGCCGGTCCAGCAGCTTCTGCCCCACTTCGGGCGTGACGGCGCGCCGGGTGAGCATGTATTCGACGCCGTGGATTTCAGGGGTCTCCGACAGGATGGCGGTGCCGCCGTGGCGCACCAGGATGTCCATGGCCGCACCCAGCGCCGGGTTGGCCGTGATACCCGAAAAGCCGTCCGAGCCGCCGCACTCCAGGCCTATCTTCAGGTGGCTTGCCGGCACAGGCTGGCGCCTGGCCGCATTGGCTTCAGGCAGCATCTCGTAGATGGCGGCGATGCCGGCTTCGATCGTCGCGCGGGTGCCGCCGACCTCCTGCATCACCATCGTGCGCATCAGCTTGCTGGTCTCCAGGCCCTGCGACTCCACCAGCGACGAGACCTGGTTGCGCTCGCAGCCCAGGCCGACGATCAGCACACCGGCCAGGTTGGGGTGGCGCGCATAGCCGGCCAGGGTGCGGCGCAGCACGTCGAAATGCTCGCTGGGTGAAGACATGCCGCAGCCGCTGGTCTGCGCGAAGGCCGCCACGCCGTCCACATGCGGAAAGGCCGCCAGCCGCTCTGGCGTGAAGTGGGCCGCGATGTTCTTGATGACGGTCGCCGAGCAATTGACCGAGGACAGGATGCCGATGAAATTGCGGGTGCCCACGCGGCCGTCGGGGCGCACAAAACCCATGAAGCTGGCGCGCTCGGCCTGCGGCACATAGTCCACCGGCCGCACATCCTGCCCGAAGGCCGGATCGCGCTCAAAATCCACCAGCGCYATGTTGTGCGAATGGACGTAGTCGCCCGCCTCGATGTCGCGAGCGGCCACACCGATCACCGTGTCGTACTTCAGGATGCGCTCGCCCTGCGCGATGCGGCGGGCCGCGATCTTGTGTCCCGCCGGCACCTGCGCGCGCACGCGCGCGCCGATTTCCGGCAATTCCTGGCCCAGCGACAGCGCGGTTTTGGCGACCAGCACGTTGTCGTTGGCGTGCAGGCGGATCAGCGGGCTGACGGTGGGTGAAGTAGTGGAAGTGGTGATGGCGGTCATGGTTGCGTTCGGCGTTTGACGCGGAGCTCCTAGCTCTTCATCAATTCCTTGAGCTTGAGCTTGTCGATCAGGGTGGTTTCTTTCTGGTACATGGCGGCCACGTATTTTTCGTAGTCGGGGCCGTCCAGGTACAGCACGGGCGCATCTATCCTGTCGGCCACCTGCTTGAACTCGGGGCTGGCCACGGCCACGCGAAAGGCCTCGCGCAGCTTCATGGCCACGGCCGGGTCCAGGCCTTTGGGCGCGCCTATGCCGTTGGGCGCATCGACCACGACGTTGTAGCCCAGTTCCTTGAGCGTGGGCGCGTCCTTGAACCGCGAAGCGCGGCGTTCGCCCCAGGTGGCCAGCAGCCTGAGCTTGCCCGCCTCGACGTGCGGCGCCCAGGAACTGGAATCGGCCAGCAAGTCCACATGCCCGCCGAGTACAGCCTGCAGCGCCTCGGCGCCGCCCTTGTAGGGAACATGGTTGAACTGGATGCCCGCGGCCAACGCGAACTCTTCCATGCCCACATGCGTGGCGCCGCCGACGCCCGCGTGGGCATAAGTCAGCTTGCCGGGGTTGGCCTTGGCAAAGGCGACGAGCTCCTGCAACGACTTGAAGCGCGATTCCGCGGGGACGGCCATGCCGAAAGTCTGGCCCGAGGTGCGGGCCAGGTAGGTCAAATCCTTGAGTGGGTCCAGTTGCAGGGTGCCCAGCTGCGAAAAGCGCGTGACGGAAATCGGAACCTGGCCGATGGTGTAGCCGTCGGGCTTGGCGGAGGCCATGGCCCGGGTGCCGATCATGCCGGAAGCGCCCACCTTGTTTTCCACCGCGATGGCCTGGCCCAGCACGCGCGAGGCGACCTGGCACAGGGCGCGCATGGACTGGTCGGCGGTGCCGCCCGCAGGCCAGGGGCAGATGAAAGTCAGGGGCCGCTCGGGATAGCCCTGGGCTGCGGCAAGCAAAGGTTTGGTCAGCGCCGCGGCGCCAATCGCGGCACTGCCGATCAACAGGCTGCGGCGCCTGACACTGAATGAAGAAAGGGAAAGCGAAGGGGAAAGCCGGGGGGACGGTTTCATGGGGTTTGTCTGCCTCTGGGTGGACGCTGTCAGCGCGTTGGCGACAGCGATTGCTGCCCCTTGTCGCGTTTTTTTGTTCCCCGATTCTTGTCGGCTTCCTCATAACAATCCAATCGAATTTCAGAATCACTTCATAACCTTTCGGTTAACATGATTCATGACCCAGATAGACCGCGCCCTGCGTTCCAACATCAAGCTGCGCCATTTGCAGCTGCTGGTGGCGCTGGACCAGTTCCGCCACCTGGGCCGGACCGCCGAGTTCCTGTCGGTCAGCCAGCCCGCCGTCTCAAAAATGCTCTCCGAGGTCGAGAGCATGCTCGAGCTCACCCTGTTCGACCGCTCTACCCGAGGGACTGAACCGACTTCCAGCGGCCAGGCGCTGATCCGGTTTGCCCGCTCGGTGCTGGCCGAATACGAGCACACGCGCGACGAGATTGCCGCCGTGGCCAGCGGCGCGGCCGGACGCACACGTGTGGGCGCCATGGTGGTGGCCATGCCGGTGCTGCTGGCGGGCGCCGTCAAGCTGCTCAAGCAGCGTTCAACCCTGGCGACCGTGCTGGTCGAGGAAGGTGACCTGACGCGGCTGTTGCCCCGGCTGCGCATGGGCGAGCTGGACCTGTTCGTCGGCCGCCTGGAGCCCGGCTACGCCGCCCCCGACCTGGTGACGGAGGCGCTGTTCGACGAGCCCATGGTGGCCGTGGTCAAACACGGCCACGCGCTCATGCGCCAGAAAAAAACGGGCTGGAACGACCTGGCCGGCATGCCCTGCGTGCTGCCACCGCCCTGGGCATCGCTGCGCGTGAAGCTCGAACAGACTTTCTTTCGCCACGGCCTGAACCCGCCCAGCGACATCATCGAGACATCGTCCTTCCTGGCGCTCAGCACCTTTGTGCAGCAGCGCGACGCGGCCGGATTCCTGGCGCGCTCGGTCGCCCTGCACTTCCAGCGGGAAGGTTTGTTCGACGTCCCGGCTATCGAGGTTCCGATCGAACTGCCGCCCATAGGGCTCATCACCGTGCGGGGCCGGCGCTTGACGCCCAGCAGCGAGCAGTTGATGGCCTGCCTGCGCCTGACCGCGGAATCCATCCGGCAATCCGATCCGCAGGCCAAGGCTCGCGGGAACCGCAAACCGATGCGGGTCCGTGTGACTCCTTCCCCCGCTGGGGGAAGGTAGGGATGGGGGCCTGCGGCGGATGATTCATCGCAGCCCCAAATAAGGCCGAGGCCCCCATCCCAGCCTTCCCCCAGCGGGGGAAGGAGCAAGATTCAGACTTCGCTGAAATCCGGCTTGCGCTTGCCCAGGAAAGCCGAAAACGCCTCGCGCGCAGCCGGCTCACCCAGCATGCGGCCGAAACTCGCGCCCTCTTCGGCCATGCGCTCGGCGACCAGGGTGGCATTGCCCTTTTTCATGAGGCGCTTGGTTTCCATTAGCGCGCTCAGCGGCTTGGCCACCAGTTTTTGCGCCTGCCTTTGGGCCAGCGCATTGGCTTCGGTGGGCGGCACGATGCGGTTGATCAAGCCGATTTCGAGCGCAGTCTCGGCCATGAAGGGCTCGCCCAGCAGCAGCGCCTCGGCCGCGCGCGGGTAACCCATGAGCTGCGGCACCAGCAAGCTGGACGCCGCCTCGGGGCACAGGCCCAGGTTGACAAAAGGCATGGAGAACGCGGCGTTGTCGCCCGCATACACCAGGTCGCAATGCAGCAGCAGCGTGGTGCCAATGCCGACAGCCGGGCCGCATACAGAAGCCACCAGCGGCTTGGGAAAGCTGCTGATGCCGCGCAGGAAGCGGAATACCGGCGAGTCCTGCGTTGCGGGCGGCTTGTTCAGGAAATCGGCAATGTCGTTGCCGGCCGAAAAAATCGTCTCATGGCCCTGGATCACCACGGCGCGCACCGCTGCGTCATGCTGCGCGGATTCAAGCGCGTCGGCCATGGCGCCGTACATGGCGGAGGTGATGGAGTTCTTTTTGTCCAGGCGGTTCAGCGTGATGGTCATCACACCGGCGTCGACGTGGCTCAGGATTTCAGGGATAGGGGTGGAAGTGGTCATGGTGTTTTCCGTTGAGACGCCAAGTGTAGGGGCCTGAGAAGTCGCAGTTATTCTTTGTAGTAGACGACCTGCGTGCTCGTGGCGAGCAGCACGCCGGCTTCGCTCCACAGCTGCGCGCTCTGGTCAAAAAAGCCGTTGCGAAAGACCTGCGCTTTGGCCTGGCCCAGCAAAAAGCCATCGCCGCATTCGGCAAGCTGCCGGCTATCCGCATGGAAGTAAGTCGTGATGGAGACCGTGCCGGCCGGCACGCGCGTGGCGCGGCGCAGCCAGACGCGCGGGTAGAACACATCGGACATGGCAGCCAGCGCCGGAAAGTCCAGCGGGCGCGGCGGGTCGTCGCGCACCCAGAGCTGGGTCAGGCTGTCCACGCCGCTGCCGTCCCAGACTTGTGGGATCGCGCCGCGCACCGGTCGCATGTCGTAGCGATTCGTCCAGGCCGATGTGGCAAAGCGCAGGCGGCCTGTCGCATCGGCCAGGGCCACCGCGGGCATGGGCGTGTCGTTAAGGCTCCAGGTTTCGCGGCGCACGGCCGTGACCGCCGTGGCCGTCATCACGGCGCCGGCGGCATCGCCATCCTGCGACAGCTCCACCGTCCAGTGCTGGGTGGAGCGGTTGGTGCGCGCCGGCCTGGCCGTCACGCTGAAAGGCCCCTCGGCCATGGCCGCCGCGTAGTTCACCGTGAGCGCCACCGGCTCGCCCAGCAGCGCCGGGTGCAGCAGGATGGCGCGCAAGGCCGTGGCTGCGGTGGTGCCGCCGAAAGGCCCCACCATGTTCCAGTACTCGGGGCTGCTGTGGCCCAGCCAGGTGTCAGGCCGGTCGGCGCCGGCGGGTTCAAGCCGCAGCGCCTGGTCAAAAGAATGCATGCTTGTCATGCCGGCAAGTTTGCACGAACTTCGCGGCTCAGGCCGTCGTCCTGGCGACGCCAGCCATGCCCTCGATGATTTGCTGGGCACGCGGCCACAGGGTGTTGTTGAACTGCTCGCGGAAGAAACCAAAATGGCCTATGCGCTTGACCTTCAAGTCCGCCGGCGCGATGCGCTCAAAGGTGCGCGGCGCATTGGCATAGAGGTTGATCAGGTTTTGTGTGCCGCGCCAGGTCATCAGCTCATCATCGGTGATGGACAGCGCCGTGACCGGGAAGCTGACCTGGCCGTAACTCAGGCGCGCGCTTTCGCCCTCGGCGCCCACGCTGTACTGCGGGTTCAAACACCACTTGCGCCACTGCAGCATCACGCCGGCCGGCAGGTCGCCCACCTTGCGCAGCGTGCGGCCCGGGAAGTAGCCAAAGAGCCGCGTCGCCAGCGGCACCAGCACGTACCAGAAATACAGAATCATGCGCCGCAGCTGCGGCGCGTTGTCGCGCCAGTAGCCGCTGCCGGCCGCGATGCTGACCAGGCCCGCGACCTTGTGCTGATTCTTCAGAAAGCCCGGCAGTTGCGCGCCCAGGCTGTGGCCCAGCAAATAGAGCGGCGCATCGGGCAAGGCTGCCTTGGCCGCATCGACCACGGCCTCGTAGTCGTCGGCCCAATCGAGCAGGTCGGCCTTGAAACCACGCAGGCTGCCACTGGCTGTGGCCGGCAGCGAGTCGCCCGAGCCGCGGTAGTCAAAGGTCGTGACACGAAAACCCTGGCTGGACAGCCACTGCGCAAACGGTGCGTAGTAGTGCTGCCGCACGCCCATGGCCCCGCCAATCACCACACTGGTGTGGGCGGCTTGCGTGACGTCGTAGACCCGCAGCGAGAGCTGCGCGGAGCCGGTGGACAGAGTCTGGATTTGCATAAAACCTCCAAAAAGATCAGCAATCACCGTTCACACACTGACCCTAACATTACGGCCTCAAGGGCGTAGCGAGCGGGATGAGATGCAAGGCGGACGGAGCGGACCCACCGGAACGTACTTCGGGTACGTGAGGATGGGGAGCACCGGACCAACGCCGCAGATCGCCCGCGCAGTAGCCCCACGCTACACGCGCTCGAAGATGCCGGCTGCGCCCTGTCCCATGCCTACGCACATGGTCACCATACCGTATTTCAGTTGGTGCCTGTGCAATGCATGAATCACGGTCGCGGCCCGGATCGCGCCCGTCGCACCCAGCGGATGGCCCAGCGCAATCGCGCCGCCCATGCGGTTGACCTTGGCCGGGTCCAGCTTGAGCGTGTTGATCACGGCCAGCGACTGCGCGGCAAAGGCCTCGTTCAATTCGATCCAGTCCATATCGTCCTGGCTCAGGCCGGCATAACGCAGCGCGGCGGGAATCGCCTCGATGGGGCCAATGCCCATGATTTCAGGCGGCACGCCCTTGGCGGCGTAGCTCACAAAACGCGCGAGCGGCTTGAGGCCGAACTGCTTGACCGCTTTTTCGCTGGCCAACACCAGCGCGCCTGCGCCGTCGGAAGTCTGCGAACTGTTGCCGGCAGTGACCGAGCCGCGTGCGGCAAACACCGTCTTGAGCTTGGCCAGTCCTTCGAGCGAGGTGTCGGGGCGCGGGCCTTCGTCCAGGCTCACGGTGCGGGTCTTGGCGACCACCTCGCCGGTCTCCAGGTTGGCCGTGCGGTCGGTCACTTCGACGGGCGTGATCTCATTGCTGAACTCGCCGGCCTGCTGGGCCTTGATGGCCTTGAGGTGGGACTCCAGCGCGAACTGGTCCTGCGCCTCGCGCGAGACCTTCCACTGCTGCGCCACCTTCTCGGCCGTCAAGCCCATGCCGTAGGCGATGCCGACGTTCTCGTCGTTCATGAACATATTGGGCGACAGCGAAGGCGAGTTGCCCGACATGGGCACCATGCTCATGCTTTCGGTGCCGGCCGCGACCATCACGTCGGCCTCACCCACGCGGATGCGGTCGGCCGCCATCTGGATGGCCGACAGGCCCGAGGCGCAAAAACGGTTGACGGTGATGCCGCCCACGCTGGTCGGCAGGCCCGCCAGCACCGCGCCTATGCGCGCCACGTTCAGGCCTTGCGGACCTTCGGGAATCGCGCAGCCGCAAATAATGTCCTCAATCGCTTTCGGGTCCAGCGAGGGCACTTGCGCGAGCGCGGCCTGCAGCGCCTTGACCAACAGGTCGTCGGGCCGCGTGTTGCGGAAATAGCCCCTGTGCGAGCGCCCTATGGGCGTGCGCGTGGCGGCAACGATGTAGGCTTCCTGGACTTGTTTGGCCATGATGGTTTCCTTCAATTTTTCGGTTAACTTTTCCGCGGGCCGGAGGGAATCCAGGCCCAGACAAATTCGCATTCCACCGGGTTCACGCCGGCTTCATCGGTCACGACGACCGGTACCTTGACTTCACCCTTGTCGCTGGCCTGCATGGCCGCGCGCTGTTCGTCGCTCAGCGTGGCCACGGCGCGCAGGGCGCCTGTGGCGCGCTTTTTGAACGCCATCTTGAGTTCCTTGGCCAGCGGGATGCAGTCGTCGCGCACATTCATGCCCACCACCATGCCGGTGGCGGTTTCCGCCAGCAGGTTCATGGCCGAGGCGTGCACGCCGCCTATGTGGTTTTGCACCTTCTTCTCGTTCTTGATGCCGATCTCGACCCGGCCCGTGCCCATTTCGAGGAAGTCCAGGCCGGCGGTGCCGGTAAACGGCACGGCACGGCGCAGCACCACGCTGCGAAACCAGGGGCGTGCAAAGGCCGGCACTTCGTCGAGCCGCTGCAGTTGCCGCGCCAGGCGGTTGGGTGGCTGGTCGCTCATCAGTTACGAACCGGTTTTCCGGTGCTCATCATTCCCATGATCCGCTCTTGCGTCTTGGGATGTTCGAGCAAGGAGCAGAAAGCCTTGCGCTCCAGCGTCATCAAATACTCTTCCGTCACCAGCGTGCCGGCATCCACGTCGCCGCCGCAGACCACACCCGCGATCAGGCCGGCGATGTGAAAGTCGTGCGCGCTGATAAAACCGCCGTCGCGCATATTGACCAGCTGGCCCTTGATGGTGGCCAGGCCGTTGCGGCCCACCACCGGGAACTGGCGTTTGTGCGGCGCGCGGTAGCCCGAGTTGAACAGCGCGCGCGCCTCGTTGAGCGCGACAAACAGCAGCTCGTCCTTGTTCGGCACGATCACGTCGCTGTCGAGCAGGTAACCGATCTTGCGGCTTTCAATCGCGCTGGTGCCGACCTTGGCCATGGCCGCGGCAGTGAAGCCTTCGGTCAGGAAAGGCAGGATGTCCTTGTTGGTCGAGGTGCTGGCGTTTTCTGCCGCGCGGCGCGCGATGTAAGCCAAGCCGCCCGCGCCGGGCACCAGGCCCACGCCGACTTCGACCAGGCCGATGTAGCTTTCCATTGCGGCCACACGTTTGGCCGAGTGCACCGCCATTTCGCAGCCGCCGCCGAGTGCGATGCCGCGAATCGCCGACACCACGGGCACAGCCGCGTAACGCAGCTTGAGCATCACGTTCTGCAGCTCGGCCTCGGCCCCCTCGATCGCCTTGGCGCCGCCCATCATGAAGGCGGGCAGCATGGCCTGCAGGTCGGCGCCGGCCGAGAACATCTCGTCGTTGGACCAGATGACCATGCCCTTGTAGCTTTTCTCGGCCAGGTCCACGCCCATGGCCAGGCCCTCCGCCACGTCGGGGCTGATGGCGTGCATCTTGGTTTTGATGCTGGCGATCAGCACGTCGGCGTTCGCGCCGTCCAGCGTCCAGAGGCGTATCGCATCGTCTTCATGCAAGGTGGTGCCGGCCGTCTCGAACGCGGGCGCCTTCGAGCCCAGCACGTCTTCGGGGAAGAACTGGCGCTCGTACACCGGCAGCTTGCGGCGCGGGATAAATTTTTTGGCCGCGGGACTCCACGAGCCTTCCGCCGTGTGCACGCCGCCGGCCTCGGCCACCGGGCCCTTGAACACCCACTCGGGCAGCGGCGCTTTGGACAGGGCCTTGCCGGCGTCAATGTCTTCCTGGATCCAGGTGGCGACCTGCTTCCAGCCGGCCTGCTGCCAGAGCTCAAACGGGCCCTGCTTGGAGCCAAAGCCCCAGCGCATCGCGAAGTCGATGTCGCGCGCGGTTTCGGCAATGCTTTCCAGGTGCACGGCGGCGTAGTGGAACTGGTCGCGGAGAATGGCCCAGAGGAAGCGCGCTTCGGCGCCCTCGGCTTCGCGCAAGAGCTTCAGGCGCTCGCCCGCGGGCTTTTTGAGCATGCGGCCGACAACTTCATTGGCCTTGGCGCCGGCGGGCACGTACTCCATGCTCTCCGGGTCCAGGCGCAGGATGTCGCGACCCTGCTTTTTGTAAAAGCCGGCGCCGGTCTTCTGGCCCAGGCTTTTGGATTCCAGCAGCTTGGCCAGCACCGGCGGCGTGCCGTAGATATCGGAGAACGGGTCTTCCACCTTGCCGGGGCCCAGGTTGTCCTGCAGCGTCTTGATGACGTGGGCCATGGTGTCCAGGCCCACCACGTCGGCGGTGCGGAAGGTGCCCGAGCTCGCGCGGCCCAGCTTCTTGCCGGTCAGGTCGTCGACCACGTCGTAGGTGAGCTTGAAGGCTTCGGCTTCCTTGATGGTGGCCAGCATGCTGGCGATGCCCACGCGGTTGGCGATGAAGTTGGGCGTGTCGTGGGCGCGTATCACGCCCTTGCCCAGCGCGCTGGTGACAAAGGCCTCCAGGTCGTCCAGCACCTTGGGTTCGGTGGTCGGCGTGTTGATCAGCTCGACCAGCGTCATGTAGCGCGGCGGGTTGAAGAAGTGGATGCCGCAAAAACGCGGCTTGATGGATTCGGGCAGCGCCTCGCTGAGCTTGGTGATCGACAGGCCCGAGGTGTTGCTGGCGACGATGGCGCCTTCGGCGATGAAGGGCGCGATCTTGTGGTACAGGTCGGTCTTCCAGTCCATGCGCTCGGCAATCGCCTCGATGATGAGGTCGCATTCGCGCAGCAGCTCCATGTTCTCTTCGTAGTTGGCCTGCTGGATCAGCGCCGCGTCTTCCGGCACGCCCAGCGGGGCCGGCTTGAGCTTCTTGAGGCCTTCGACCGCCTTGATGACGATGCCGTTCTTGGGACCTTCCTTGGCGGGCAGGTCGAACAGCACCACCGGCACCTTGACGTTGACCAGGTGGGCGGCGATCTGCGCGCCCATGACGCCGGCGCCGAGCACGGCGACTTTTTTGACTTGGAATCGTGACATGGTTAAGACCTTGTTGGGGATGACTGGTTGAAAAATTCGAGCACCGCGTTCCAGTAGCGCTGCGGCTCATCGCGCATGCCGTGGGTGTGCTCAGCCTTGTCGAGGATCACGCGTCGGATGCGCTCGGGCCTCGAGGCGGCCTGTTGCAGGGCATCGCCGAAATGCACCGGGGTCCAGCGGTCGGCCCGGCTGTGGATCAGCAACACGTCCACGTCGCGCATATTGGCCAGGTGATGCACGGGCCGCAGGTGCAGCTCACCTTGCGGACTGATGCGCCGGCTGATGTTGAGCACCGCATGGGCAAAGGGGTAAGCTTTCCAGAAATCGGGCAGCGTGGGCGGGCAGCCTTCAGCCACCACTTTGTCGTAAGGGAAATCCGCCTCGGCAATCGCGCTCAGCGTGTTGATCGCGCCGAAGGATGCCGTCAACGCATGCACCGGCAGGCCGGCAAAAGCGCCGCGCGCCCAGCGACCCACCGATAACGCGTCGCCGGGAAAGTCGAAATTGGTCGACGGGCTTTCACCGAAGCCGTTGAAGTCGAAAGCCACCACGTGAAAGCCGGCATCGAGCAGCGCCTGGGCATGGCCGTGGCGCAGCCAGAAACCTTTGCAGGCATAACCCATGGGATGGGCGCAGACCACGACGCCGCGCGGAGGCAGCGTCGTGCGCGCCACGATGGCTTCAAGCCGGCTGGTGCTGCGGCTGGCAATGCGCACCCGCTCCCAGCCTTCCTGCGGCACGTCGGCGGGCCAGCGCCAGGGTTTCATGAAGCGGCCGAAAAACGGCTTCTTGAGCAGGTGATGGCCATACCAGCGGCGCGCGGCCGGCGGGGTGCTTGCAGCCTCGCCAAAAGTCATGGACCGCAGGCGGGAAATTGCTTCACCCATGGCAGGCCCTCCGTTCCGTGAAGTTCATTGCAGGCGTGTCCAGGTCTGGGTGCGGCCGAAAGGGCCGATGGAGCCGCGCACTTCCATCTTCTTGCCACCCTCAATAGGTGTCATCTTGAGGGTGTAGCTTTTGCCGTTATCAGGATCGAGGATCTTGCCGCCCTCCCAGACGTCGCCGTCGGGCGACTTCTTGGCGCCGCGGATGATTTCCAGGCCCAGCCGGGGTTTGTCCTTGCGGTCGTCCTTGCATTCGGTGCAGATATCGTCGGGCTTGGCATCGGGGGAGGTGCGCTTTTCAACCTTGCCGTTCAATACACCGCCGGTGTCCGTGATGCGGACCTCGAATCGGGGATCACCGGTTTTTTCATCGAAGCCGCGCCAGAGGCCCACCGGCGTGTTCTGTGCCAAGGCCGAGAAGGAAACCAGGCCTAAGGCCATTGCCAGTAATTTGCGTTTCATGGTGTCTCCCCTTTGTCTGGTCAAAACTCAGGCCAGCGCTTCGTCGGTTTCCATCAGCGCCTTGCTGCCGGCACGTGCCGTGCGCATCAGCGTTGCGGTTTCGGGGAACAGCTTGGCGAAGTAAAAACGCGCGGTCTGCAGCTTGGCCACATAAAACTTGTCGGTGTTGCCGGCGGCGATTTCGCGCAGCGCGGTCTGCGCCATCAGGGCCCAGAAGTAGCCGAACACCAGGTGGCCGGCCACGCGCAGGTAGTCGACGGCGGCGGCGCCCACTTCGTCGGGGTTCTGAAAGCCCTTGAAACCCAGTTCGGTGGTGAACTTGGTCATCTGGTCGGCCAGGTAGGCCAGCGGGTTGATGAACTCGGCCATCTTCTCGTTGACGCCTTCCTCGGCGATGAGCGCGGCGATCAGCTTGCCGAACTTCTTCAGCGTGGCGCCGTTGTTGCCCAGAATCTTGCGGCCCAGCAGGTCCAGCGACTGGATGGTGTTGGTGCCTTCGTAAATCATGTTGATGCGGTTGTCGCGCACGAACTGCTCCATGCCCCATTCCTTGATGAAGCCGTGGCCGCCGAAGACCTGCATGCAGGCATTGGTGGCGATGTGGCCGTTGTCGGTCAGGAAGGCTTTGACGATGGGCGTGAGCAGGGCGACGATTTCGCCGGAGTCCTTGCGCACCTTCTCGTCGGGATGGTTCAGTTCCTTGTCGAGCAGCAGCGTGCAGTAAATCGCCAGGGCACGGCCGCCTTCGGCATAGGCCTTGGCCGTCAGCAGCATCTTGCGCACATCGGGGTGCACGATGATGGGGTCGGCAGGCTTGTCCTTGGCCTTGACGCCGGACAGCGAACGCATCTGGATGCGGTCCTTGGCGTAGGCCAGCGCGTTCTGGTAAGCCACTTCGGTCAGGCCCAGCGACTGGTTGCCCACGCCCAGGCGGGCGGCGTTCATCATCACGAACATCGCGGCCAGGCCCTTGTTGGGCGCGCCCACCATGGTGCCCACGGCGCCTTCGAGCACCATCTGCGCGGTCGCATTGCCGTGGATGCCCATCTTGTGTTCCAGGCCACCGCAATAGATGCCGTTGCGCGAACCGATGGTGCCGTCCTTGCCGACGTTGAACTTGGGCACGGCGAACAGGCTGATGCCCTTGCTACCCTGGGGCGCGTCCGGCAGGCGGGCCAGCACCAGGTGCACGATGTTGGCGGCCATGTCATGTTCACCGGCACTGATGAAGATCTTGTTGCCGGTCAGGCGGTAGGTGCCGTCGGGCTGCGGCTCGGCCTTGGTGCGCAGCAGGCCCAGGTCGGTGCCGCAGTGCGGCTCGGTCAGGCACATGGTGCCGGTCCATTCGCCGCTGGTCAGCTTGGGCAGGTAGAGTTTTTTCTGTTCGTCGGTGCCGTGGGCGTGCAGGGCCTCGTAGGCGCCGTGCGACAGGCCCGGGTACATGGTCCAGGCCTGATTGGCCGAGTTGAGCATTTCGTACAAGCACTGGTTCACCACAAAAGGCAGGCCCTGGCCGCCGTATTCGGGGTCGCAGCTCAGCGCGGCCCAGCCGCCTTCAACGTACTTGGCATAGGCCTCCTTGAAGCCCTTGGGTGGCGTGACTTCGTGGGTGGCCTTGTCGAGCTTGCAGCCCTCTTCGTCGCCGCTGATGTTCAGCGGGAAGGTCACTTCGGCGGCGAACTTGCCGGCTTCCTCGAGCACCGCGTTGATGGTGTCCGCATCGACCTCCGCATGCTTGGGGATGGCCTTGAATTCATCGGTGACCTTGAGCACTTCGTGCATGACGAATTGCATGTCGCGCAGGGGCGGGCTGTACTGGGGCATTGTGGAGGTCCTTTAGCGTTAAATTGGTTTGGAAGGGGAGGCTTTGCCCGAAGATTTCTTCGGGGCGGCGGAAGTAGAAGGCGCGGCGGCATCGCTGCCGTAGCGCAAGAGGATGTTGGCGAAACCCGTGTGGGCGCGGTCCATGGAGCCCGGCGTCTTCAGGAAGCGGGCCTCGTAATGCAACGCCAGGATCAGGCCGTGGATTTCAAAGGCCATCTGGTGCTCGTCAGCATCGGGCCGCAGATGGCCGGCCTCCTTGGCCTGCACCACGGCGCGGTACATGGCTGCCAGCCAGGTGCGCACCGAACCTGCCAGCGCGTCGCGCACCGGGCCCGGCCTGTCGTCGAACTCAACCGCGCCGCTGATGTAAAGGCAACCTGAGTCGATCTCCAGCGAGGTGCGCTTCATCCAGTTGTGGAACAGCGCCGCCAGGCGCGGCAGGCCACGCGGCTGCTGCAGGGCCGGGAAGAAGACCTCTTCCTCGAAACGCACGTGGTATTCGCGGATCACCGAGATCTGCAATTCCTCGCGCGAGCCGAAATGGGCGAACACGCCGGACTTGCTCATGCGCATGACCTCGGCCAACGCGCCTATGCTCAGGCCCTCCAGCCCGATCTGCGTGGCCAGGCCCAGGGCCGCATCCACAATGGCCGCCTTGGTCTGCTGGCCTTTTTGCTGGCTTTTGGCCATGGCGCTGCCCACGGCTGGGGCGCGGGAGGCTTTGGCGGAAAGTTCTGTGACGGGCATGGGGTGCTACAAAATAAAACGAACGGTCGTTCTATTTTGCAACACTTTGATGACCATGGGCAAGCCGGGGTTGTTGGGCCCTTGCTTATAGGGACCCCGTTCTAACCTTGAGCAGGGTAAACCCCAGTCAACGCTCTGCGTTGGGGTTCTGCCCCTACCCCGTTCGGGCTGAGCTTGTCGAAGCCCTCTGTGCGAACCGGCCCTTCGACAGGCTCAGGGCGAACGGGAGTTACTCGTGCGCCTGAACACCAACGCCCCTCGGGATGAGTTCTTCCTGAGAGTCATCCCCTCCGTTCGGGCTGAGCTTGTCGAAGCCCTGAGTGCGAACCAAGCCCTTCGACGGGCTCTGGGCGAACGGAGTTACCCGTGCGCCTGAACACCAACGCCCCCCGGGGATTTACTTCTTGAACGCGACCACGACCTGGTGTTGCTCGCCCAAACCTTCAATCCCCAGCGACATCGTGTCGCCCTTCTTCAGGAAGACCGGCGGCTTCATGCCCAGGCCCACGCCGGGCGGTGTGCCGGTGGTGATCACGTCGCCGGGCTCCAGGGTCATGAACTGGCTCACGTAGCTGATGATCTTGGCGACGCTGAAGATCATGGTTTTTGTGCTGCCGTTCTGCACGCGCTTGTCGTTGACTTCCAGCCACATCGACAATTTTTGCGGGTTCGGCACTTCGTCGCGCGTGACCAGCCAGGGGCCCAGGGGGCCGAAAGTGTCGCAGCCCTTGCCCTTGTCCCAGGTGCCGCCGCGCTCGATCTGGAATTCGCGTTCGCTGACGTCGTTGATGGTGCAGTAGCCGGCCACATGGTTGAGCGCCTCTTTTTGCGAGACGTAACGCGCCTGCTTGCCGATGATCACGCCGAGCTCGACCTCCCAGTCGGTCTTGACCGAATTCTTGGGCAGCATGATGGGGTCGTTGGGTCCCTGGATGCAGCTGGTGGCCTTCATGAAGACGACGGGTTCGGCCGGGATCGGCAAACCGGATTCAGCGGCATGGTCGGCGTAGTTCAAGCCTATGGCGATGAATTTTCGCGTGCCGGTGATGGGGCTGCCGTAGCGCGGCGAGCCCTTGACCAGCGGCAGCTTGTCGGTCTTGAGTTTGGCCAGTTTGGCCAGCGCGGCATCGCCGAGCTGGTCGGGTCCGATATCCTTGATGACGCTGCTGAGGTCGCGCAGCTTGCCATTGGCATCGATGAGGCCGGGTTTTTCCTTGCCGGGGTTGCCATAACGAACGAGTTTCATGGTTTTCCTTTTTGAGTGAATCGGTGAAGTCAGTAAGTGGAGCGGCCGCCCGAAAGGTCGAACACCGCGCCTGTCGAAAAAGAGCAATCCTCGGTGCACAGCCAGCTGACCATGGCGGCCACCTCATCGGGCGTGCCGAAGCGGCCCATGGGGATTTTCGAGAGCATGAACTGGATGAACTCGGGTGTCATCTGCTCAAAAATCGGGGTTTTCACCGCGGCCGGCGTCACGCAGTTGACGCGCACACCGGTGTCGGCAAGTTCCTTGCCCAGCGATTTTGTCAGCGCGATCACCGCCGCCTTGCTGGCGCTGTAGGCGCTGGCGTTGGGGTTGCCCTCCTTGCCGGCGACCGAGGCGATGTTGACGATGCGCCCGTAGTTGCGCGCGCGCATAAGCGGCACGATTTCGCGGCAGCAGAAGAACAGGCCGTTGAGGTTGACCTGCTGCACCTGCATCCACTGCTCGGGCGGGTAGTCCCAAAGCTTGACGTTGGGGCCGGTGATGCCGGCCGAGTTGACCAGCGCGTCTATTACCGGGTTGTGCGCGACCGTCTTCTTCACCGCCTCCACCACGCTGGCATGGCTGCTGACATCCACCGTCACGGTGTGGACGTCCTCACCCAGGCTGGACTTCGCCTTCTGCAGCGCCTCGGGGTTGACGTCCCACAAGGTGACGGTGCCACCCGAGGCCAGCATGCGCTGGGCAATCGCAAAACCCAAGCCGACCGCGCCACCCGTGATCACCGCGTGCCGACCCTTCAGGTCGAGCTGGTTCATATGGTGATGCCGCCGTCGATGTTGTAGGCCTGGCCTGTCACAAAGGCGGATTCGTCGCTGGCCAGGAAAGTCACCAGCGGCGCTATTTCATGCGCCTGGGCCAGGCGCCCCAGCGGCTGGCGCGCGATGAATGCCTTGCGTGCTTCCACCGGGTCGGCATTGGCGTTGATGCGGTCCTGCAACGAAGGCGTATCGACGGTGCCGGGGCAGATGGCGTTGCAACGCACGCCGTCGGCCACAAAGTCGGCCGCCACGCTCTTGGTGAGGCCAATCACCGCGGCCTTGGTCGTGCCGTAAATAAAACGGTTGGGCAGGCCCTTGATGCTGCTGCAGACACTGGCCATGTTGATGATGCTGCCGCGCTTTTGGGCCTGCATTTTCGGCAGCACCGCCTGGATCATCCAGAACTGCGCGCGCACATTGAGCCGGAAGGCGAAGTCAAGGTCTTCGTCCGTGGCCTGCAGCGCCGTGCCGCCGTGCACAAAGCCCGCGCAGTTGAACAGCACGTCGAGCGCCGGCAGCCCGCCCACCAGCTTGTGGATGGCCGCCTTGTCGAGCACGTCCAGCGGCAGCGCGGTGATATTGGCCACGCCCTGGTAGCTTTCCAGCAGCTTGGGGTTCAGGTCGGTGGCCCAGACCTGCGCGCCTTCGGCCGCCAGTGCCAGCGCGCTGGCGCGCCCGATGCCCTGGCCGGCCGCGGTGACCAGTGCCTTCTTTCCTTCAAGTCTCATCAGTGCTCCTACAGGGTTTTGCCGGATGTTGTCCCGGGGGTTTCATGGGATTATCAATTGGTCTGACCACTTGTCCAATTCTGGCTAACCCTTAAGCCGCCCCACCGCCTTTCCCTGATCTCTCCCCCATGCCCCTGCAGACCGTCGAACCGCAACGCCTGTACCGCCAGATCGCCGAGCAGCTGCGAACGCTGATTTCCGCCGGCGAATGGCCTGTGGGCTCCCGCCTGCCCGCCGAGCGCGACCTGGCGCGGCAGCTGGGCGTGAGCCGCCCTTCGGTGCGCGAGGCGCTGATCGCGATGGAAGTCGAGGGCTGGGTGGAAGTGCGCACCGGCTCCGGCGTCTATGTGCTGGACCGCAGCGGCGCGCCCAGTACCGGCAACGGCCGGGCCGGGGAGATACCACCCGATGAATGGGGCCCGCTGGAATTGATACGCGCCCGCCGCGTGGTGGAGGGCGAAGTCGCCGCCATGGCCGCCACCCAGGCCAAGCGCAAACACCTGGAGGCTATGGACAAGGCCATCGCCAGCATGCAAGCCGATGCCGACCGCGGCGTGCTGCCGCTGGAAGGCGACCGGGCTTTTCACACTGCCATCGTCGAGTCTTGCGGCAATGTGGTGCTGATCGAAACCGTACAGCGCTTCTGGGATTCGCGCCGCGGCCCGCTGTTCGAACGTTTGGGCGGCCATTTTGAAACCGTGGAATCCTGGCGCTCGGCCATCGCGGAGCACCAGGCCATTTATGAGGCGGTGCGCAACCACGACCCCGACGCCGCGCGCGCGGCCATGCATGAACACATGGACCATTCGCACAAGCGCTTCAGCGTGAGCTGGCGCCGGACCACGCAACAGAAGACACCCAAAAAATAAGAAGAAACATTTCGCATCCGGAGATTTCCCTCAACCGCAACTTGGCACTACAAAAAAGAAAGCGAGACAAGCATGAACTTCCTGACCCACACCAAGCGGCTGGCCACGGCCCTGCTGCTGTCCACGGGCCTGTGCGCCGTTGCCACGGCCCAGCCCTACCCGAACAAGCCGATTGAAGTGATGGTGGCCTTCCAGCCCGGCGGCGGCACCGATTCGCTGGCACGCGCCTATGCCGAAGCGGCCAAAAAATACACCACCCAGCCGCTGGTCGTCTACAACAAGGCAGGTGCCAGCGGCGCGATAGGCCTGGCCGACGTGGCGAACGCCAAGCCCGACGGCTACAAGATCGCCATGCTTTTCGTCGAAGTGACCATCCTCCCGCACCTGGGCATCACCAAGATCACCCAGGACGACTTCATCCCGATTGCCCGCCTCAACGCCGACCCGGCCGCCATTACCGTGCGCGCCGACTCACCCTACAACACGATTGAGGACTTCCTCGCCGCCGCCAAAAAACCCGGCAGCGACGTGAAGGTGGGCAATGCCGGCAACGGCTCCATCTGGCATTTGGCCGCCGCTTCGCTCGAAGAAAAAACCGGCGCCAAGTTCAGCCACATCCCCTTCCAGGGCGCGGGCCCCGCCGTGCTGGCGCTGCTGGGCGGCCATGTGGACGCCGTGGGCGTGAGCCCGGCCGAGGTCGCGGTGCACGTGGCCGCCGGCAAGCTCAAGATCCTGGGCGTGATGGCCGACCAGCGCGTCAAGGGCTTTGACAACGTACCCACGCTCAAGGAGCGCAAGATTGACCTGTCGATCGGCACCTGGCGCGGCCTGGGCGTGGCCAAGGGCACGCCGCCCGAAATCGTCGAGTACATCCGCGCCATGACCAAGAAGGCCGCCGAAGAACCCATCATGAAAGAGGTGATGGACAAGCTCAACCTCGGCTATGCCTATGCCGACGGCCCCGCCTTCAAGGCGCAGATGGTGCGCGACAACGACACCTTCAAGCAACTCGTGACCAAGCTCAACCTGAAGAACTGAAGCAACAAGGAGGCAACGGGGCGGCAGACCCCGGCTTCACGGCCCGCGCGCTGGCGCGCACGGCCGGTTTTCCTTTCATGCCAGCAAACCCTTTGAGGAGACAAACCATGAACGCAATCCACAACAAACGATTCGCCGTCAAAGCCATTGCCGCCTGCGCGCTGATGGCGGGCGCCCTGGGCTTTTCCGGCATCGCCTCGGCGCAAACGAAGCTGAAATGGGCGCACGTCTACGAGACGTCCGAACCCTTCCACAAATGGTCGGTCTGGGCCGGCGACGAGATCAAGAAGCGCACCAACGGCAAGTACGAGATCCAGGTGTTCCCGGCCTCCACGCTGGGCAAGGAGGCCGACATCAACCAGGGCCTGACCCTGGGCACGGTGGACATCATCCTCACCGGCGCGAGTTTTGCCGGCCGCACCTACCAGCCGCTGGCCATCGGCTACTTCCCCTTCATCTTCCGCGACGCCGAGCACCAGCTCAAGTTCGCCAACAGCGATGTGTTCAGGGAACTGGCCGCCGGCTACGACCAGAAGAGCGGCAACCACATCACCGCGCTCAACTACTACGGCGCGCGCCATGTGACCTCCAGCGCGGCACGCCCCATCACCAAGCCGGAAGACATGAAAGGCCTGAAGATCCGCGTGCCCGACGCACCGGCCTATATGGCTTTTCCCAAGGCGCTGGGCGCCAACCCGACGCCGATTGCCTTTGCCGAGGTCTACCTGGCGCTGCAAAACGGCACGGTGGACGCGCAGGAGAATCCGCTGCCGACCATAGAAGCCAAGAAGTTCTATGAAGTGCAGAAGAACATCTCGCTGACCGGCCACATCGTCGATTCGCTGCTGACCGTGGTCTCGGGCCAGCTGTGGAACAAGCTCAGCGCGGATGAGAAAAAGATTTTCAGCGACGTGATGCTGGAAGCCGCCGAAAAAACCGGTCGCGAGATCATCGCCTCCGAGGCACGGCTGGTTGATGAGTTCAAAAAGAAGGGCAACAACGTGATCACGGTCGACAAGAATGCCTTCCGGGCGGCGGTGCTCAAGAGCACCACGCCTGCGGACCAGGGGTACCGCCAGGCAGATTACGACCGCATCATCAACCTTCGGTAGCCACCCGCAAAGCTACTGCGCGGCCAGATCTCGCACCTGCGATGCTCGCCGTACTGGAGTACGGCTGCGCTTCTCGGCGCGACCTCTGGCCGCTCGCTACGCTTTTCGGGCGACTACCGGCGCCGCGTGGGTAAAGATTAAAGAGGAAACACGATGACCGAAAAAATCATCAGCGACGACGGTTCATTCCACACCGAGGACGAGGCGGTGGACCTGTCCACCACCACGACCGAGGGCTGGGTGGCCCTGGCGTTTTTCTGGATATTGGGCGCCACGGTGCTTTACCAGTTCGTCACGCGCTATGTTTTCAACGACTCGGCCGCGTGGACCGAGGAGATCGCGCGTTATGAGTTGATTGCCGTGGTCTTCATAGGCGCGGCCATAGGCGTGGCCAAGAACAACCACATCCAGGTGGATTTCTTCTACCGCCATATGCCGGCAAAGATGGGACGCGTGATGTCCACGCTGACGGATGTGCTGCGCATCGGTTTTTTCGGCGCCGCCGTGGTCATGACGCTGCAAATGATGGAAAAAATCGGCAACCAGACGCGCATGACCATCGTGGACCTTCCCATGAACATCGTCTACGGCGTGTGCCTGCTGGGCTTCGCCGCCATGCTGTTTCGCTCGCTGCGGGTTGCGCTGATCCACTACCGCCGCGGCTACAGCGTGCTGGAACGCCCCGACTCCACCATGGAAGACCGCTGAACGCGAGAGATCCTCACCATCATGCTCAAACTATTTTTCCTGATCTTCATGGGCGCCGGCATACCGGTCGCCATCGCCATGGCGGGCGCCTCGCTGGTGTATATCCTGGTCACCGGCAACCTGCCGCCTTTTGTAGTGATACACCGCATGGTGTCGGGCATAGACAGCTTTCCGCTGCTGGCCGTGCCTTTCTTCATCCTGGCCGGCAACCTGATGAACAACGCCGGCATCACCACACGCATCTACAACTTCGCACTGGCCCTGGTCGGCTGGCTCAAGGGCGGCCTGGGCCACGTCAACGTGCTGGGCTCGGTCATTTTTGCCGGCATGAGCGGCACGGCGATTGCCGACGCGGCCGGCCTGGGCACCATCGAAATCAAGGCCATGAAGGAGCACGGCTATTCGTCGGAATTCGCGGTCGGCGTGACGGCCGCCTCGGCCACGCTGGGCCCCATCATCCCGCCCAGCCTGCCTTTTGTGATTTACGGAATGATGGCCAATGTGTCGATTGGCGCGCTGTTCCTGGCCGGGCTGCTGCCGGGCCTGTTGATGGCGGTGCTGATGATGCTGACCGTGGCCTATTACGCCCACAAAAACAAATGGGGCGCCGACATCAAGTTCTCGGGCAGCAGGCTGGCCAAGGCCCTGATTGAGCTGGGTGTGGTGACTGCCTGGCCGCTGGTGCTGTGGCTGCTGATCGACAAGGCCGGCGCACCGGCACAGATCACCGTCATCCTGGGCCTTGTGGCGTTGTTCGTGCTCGACAAGATATTCAGGTTCGAGGCCGTGCTGCCCATCATGACGCCGGTGCTGCTGATAGGCGGCATGACGACCGGCCTGTTCACGCCTACCGAAGGTGCGATCGCGGCCTGTGTCTGGGCCATGGTGCTGGGCTTCTGGTGGTACAAGGCGCTCAAGTTCAAGATGTTCGTCAAAGTCTGCCTGGACACGGTGGAAACCACTTCGACCGTGCTGTTTATCGTGGCGGCCGCCTCCATCTTCGGCTGGATGCTGACGGCCACCGGCGTGACCACGGCGATTGCCGCCTGGGTGCTGGGCTTTACCCAGAGCCCCTGGGTGTTTTTGCTGCTGGCCAACCTGCTGATGCTGTTTGTCGGCTGCTTCCTGGAGCCCACCGCCGCCATCACCATCCTGGTGCCCATCCTGCTGCCCATCACTGCACAGCTGGGCATAGACCCGGTGCATTTCGGCCTGGTGATGGTGCTCAACCTGATGATCGGCCTGCTGCACCCGCCCATGGGCATGGTGCTGTTCGTGCTGGCGCGCGTGGCCCATCTCTCGGTGGAACGCACCACGGTCGCCATATTGCCCTGGCTGGTGCCGTTGCTTTTAAGCCTGGGCATCATCACTTACTTCCCGAAAGCGGTACTCTGGCTGCCGAAATTGTTCTATTAAATATTCCCCGAAGCCTTCAACAAGCTCAGGACAGGCCAAGGCCGGTTCCGCGCTGGCACCTGATTGAAACCACAGAGACTCTCATGACACCGTTTATTCGCCTCCACCCTGCCGATGATGTGTTGATTGCCCGCGCCCAGCTGGTGGGCGGCACGCAGCTGGAAAACATCACTGTGCGCGGCCTGATCCCCGCCGGCCACAAAATCGCCACCCGTGCGCTGGCCGAGGGGGAGCCGGTGCGGCGCTACAACCAGATCATCGGCTTTGCGAGCAAGGCGATTGCGCCCGGGGAGCATGTGCACTCGCACAACCTCAACATGGGCCCTGACAAGGGTGATTTCACACGCGACTACGCCTTTGGCGCCGATGTGAAGCCGGCGCCCGCCAAACGCGAAGCCACCTTCATGGGCATCAAGCGGCCCGACGGCCGCGTGGCTACGCGAAACTACATCGGCATTCTCTCCAGCGTGAACTGCTCGGCCACGGCGGCGCGCGCGATTGCCGACCATTTTTCGCGGCAGAACAACCCGTCGGCGCTCAAAGATTTTCCCAACGTCGACGGCGTGGTGGCGCTCACGCACGGCACCGGCTGCGGCATGGACTCCGACGGCCTGGGCCTGCAGATCCTGCAGCGCACGCTGACGGGTTATGCCACGCATCCCAACTTCGCAGGCGTGCTGGTGGTGGGCCTGGGCTGCGAGTCCAACCAGATCAACGCGTGGCTGGCCCACGGCAGCCTGCGCGAGGGCGAGACCCTGCGCGTCTTCAGCATCCAGGACACGGGCGGCACGGCCAAAACCGTGGCCAAGGGCATCGCCATGATCAAGGAGATGCTGCCGCAGGCCAACGCCGTCAAGCGCGAGCCCTGCAGCGCCTCGCACATCACGATCGGCCTGCAGTGCGGCGGCTCCGACGGCTATTCGGGCATCAGCGCCAACCCGGCGCTGGGCGCGGCGGTGGACCTGCTGGTGGCGCACGGCGGCACCGCCATCCTCAGCGAAACGCCCGAGATCTACGGCGCCGAGCATTTGCTCACGCGGCGCGCGGTGCGGCCCGAGATTGCCGAAAAACTGATCTCGCGCATCAAGTGGTGGGAGCACTACACCGAGATCAACGACGGCGAGATGAACAACAACCCCTCGCCCGGCAACAAGGCCGGTGGCTTGACCACCATCCTCGAAAAATCGCTGGGCGCGGTGGCCAAGGGCGGCACTTCCAACCTCGAGGCCGTGTATGAATACGCCGAGCCCGTGAAAGACCACGGTTTTGTCTATATGGACACGCCGGGCTACGACCCGGTCAGCGCCACGGGCCAGGTGGCCGGCGGCGCCAACATCATCTGCTTTACCACCGGCCGCGGCTCGGCCTACGGCTGCGCGCCCTCGCCTTCGCTCAAGCTGGCCACCAACTCGGCGCTGTGGCAGCGGCAGGAAGAAGACATGGACATCAACTGCGGCGAAATCATCGACGGCGGCGTGTCAGTGCAGGAAATGGGGCAACGCATCTTCGAGATGGTGCTGGCCACCGCCTCGGGCGAGCCCAGCAAGAGCGAAAAACACGGCTACGGCCAGAATGAGTTCGTGCCCTGGCAAGTCGGCGCCGTGATGTAAACCTCACCCTCATCCTCCAAGGTCCATGCAAAAAAACATCCAAGCCTCAGCCCTGCGGGCCCACTGCGCCCGCATCCTCGTCGCCGCCGGCAGCTCGGCACAAGAAGCCGACAAAGTCGCCTCCAACCTGGTCATGGCCAACCTCAGCGGCCACGACTCGCACGGTGTGGGCATGCTCCCGCGTTATGTGGATGCGGTGCTCGAAGGCGGCCTCACGCCCAATGCGCAGGTCAAGACCGTGCTCGACGCCGGGGCGCTGCTCAGCCTCAACGGCCAGCGCGGCTACGGCCAGGTGGTCGGCGAGCAGGCCATGTTGTTGGGCATGGCCCGCGCCAAAGAACAAGGCAGCTGCATCCTGGCGCTGGCCGAATCGCACCACCTGGGGCGCATAGGCCACTTCGCCGAAATGGCGGTGGCGCAGGGCCTGGTGTCGCTGCATTTTGTCAACGTCATGACCCGGCCCGTGGTCGCGCCCTGGGGCGGTGCCGACGGCCGCTACGGCACGAATCCCTGCTGCATAGGGGTGCCGCTCAAGGACGCCCCGCCCTTTGTATTGGACTTCGCCACCAGCCGCGTGGCCCAGGGCAAGATGCGCGTGGCGCACAACCAGGGCAAGTCCGTGCCGCCCGGCCTGCTGATCGACGAACACGGCCAGCCGACCACCGACCCCGGCGTGGTGGTGGTGCCGCAGGCCAATGGTTTTTTCGGTGCGCTCATGCCTTTCGGCGAGCACAAGGGCTACGGTCTGGCCGTGGCCTGCGAGCTGCTGGGCGGCGCGCTGACCGGCGGCGGCACCTGGCACCACCCGACGGTAGGCACACGCGCCGTCTACAACAGCATGCTGACCATCCTGATAGACCCGGGCAAGCTGGGCACGCAATCGGCCATGGAAACCGAGGCCATGGCTTTTGTGGAGTGGCTGCGCAAAAGCCCGCCGGCCGACGGCGAACACGGCGTGCAGATTGCCGGCGAGCCCGAACGCCGCGCGCGCGTGGAGCGCGAGCGTGACGGCATAGACATTGATGCCAGCACCTGGGAAGAAATTGAGGGCGCCGCCGGCAAGGTGGGGCTCAGCCTCTAGCGGTCAGGAAAAACGCCAAGCAGGGGCCGCGGAACGGGCTTTGCCCGGCCGCAGGCGCCGTCCCCTGGAAGGGGCAAAGGCACGACACGAAGTGCGTGTCCGATAGGGGTGATTCTTTTTCCAGTGGGGGCCGGGGTCCGGCTTTGCCGGCCCCAAGGCGCCCGTCCCCTGTAAGGGGAAAAGGTGTGACACGAAGTGCACACCGATAGGGGTCAGCCCAATATAGTGGCCAAGCTGGCTTCGAGGTGCTCGGACGGCAGGCGCTTGAAGCCCGAGCGGGCAAACCGCTGCAGGCGGCCCACCATGAAAGCCACGATGACCGAAGCGCGGACCTGGGCGTCCACCGTGGGGGTGGCGGCGCCGTCGGCGGCGGCTGCGTCGCGCAGGCTTTGCTTGAGGCTGGATTCCAGTTTGTCGAAGAACTGGTTCATGCGCTCCTGCAGGCGCTCGTTTTCAAACACCAGGGCGTCGCCGACCATGACGCGGGTCATGCCGGGATTCTTTTCAGCGAATTGCAGCACCATGACCACCAGCTTGCGGGTGCGGGCGGCATGGTCGGGCTCGCGCTCGCCGATCTGGTTGATGAGGGTAAAGACGGTTTGCTCGATGAACTCGATCAGGCCCTCGAACATCTGGGCCTTGCTGGCGAAATGGCGGTACAGCGCCGCTTCGCTGACTTCCAGCCTGGCCGCCAGGGCCGAGGTGGTGATGCGCTCGGCGCCCGGCTGCTCCAGCATGGTGGCCAGCGCCTGCAGGATCTGGACCCGCCGCTCCCCGGGTTTGGGGCGCTTGCGCACCGCGGTCTCGGCGGACGCTGGTGCGGCCTGGTGGCTCAGTTCGGTTTCAGGCGCGAGGTCGGACATAGGCGAAGAGTGAAAAATGTTTCAAAAAACCGGATATCGTTTCAATTCATTCTCGCACAGGGAAGTGACGGTTCATTGCTTGAAGTGCCCCGGTTTTACGACGTGAGGCGTAGCTACAACGTTCTCTTTCGTAACAGCGAGCGCTCACTGTGGCGGGCGGACTACAAACTCAGGCGGACCCGCAATCCACGCGGCCCGGAGGCCGCAGTGCCGCCGTCACCGAGTTCCAGCTCGGAATGGTGGACACGGGCAATTTCACTGGCGATGGCCAGGCCCAGGCCGTTGCCCTCACCCTCCGTGCCCTGAACCCGGTAAAAGCGCTGCAAGGCCTTGGCGCGCTCATCGGGCGCAATGCCCGGACCGTCGTCCTCGACTTCCAGGAATACCCCCCAGCGCGGATGCTCAGGGTCGCCGCCGGCGTCCGGCGGCGGCGACCCGGCACTGACACCGCAGCGCAGGGTGACAGTGCCGCCGGCAGGTGTGTACTTGACGGCGTTGTCCACCAGATTACCCAGCAGTTCGCGCAGCAGCCACTCGTAGCCCGTGGTCTGGGCGGGCTCGGCTTCCAGCCCCAGGTCTATGCCCTTGCGGGCGGCGGCGTCCAGGTGCAGCGGCAGTATGGACTCACACAGGTCCTTGAGGTCCACCCGCTGCATGGGCTGGGCGGCCGCGGCCGTGGCGTCGGCGCGCGATAGCGCCAGCAGCTGGTTGGCCAGCTGCGAGGTGCGGCGGGTCGCGTTGCGCAGCTTGGTAATTTTCTCGGCCGAGAGCGTGACGGCGCCGTCCGAACCCGCGGCCTGCGCCACCCGGGCCGCCTGGGCCCAGGCCTCCACTTGGGCCTGCAGCCCGGCCAGCGGCGTGCGCAGCTGGTGCGCGGCATCGGCCACAAAACGGCGCTGGCCCTCGGCCTGGTCGTTCACCAGACTGAACAGCCGGTTCAGCGCGCTGACCAGCGGCTGGACCTCGGCGGGCGTGGTCTGCGGGTCGATCGCGCTCAGGTCGCGCGGGCTGCGGCGCTCCACCGCGTCCTTCAATTCGATCAGCGGCTTGAGGGCGCGCGTGACGGCCCAGTTGAGCGCAAAACCCGCGGCCATCACCAAAATGAGATTGGGCAGGATCACCTTGAGCAGCACGGAGCGCACCCACTGCTGGCGCGGGTCCGAGCCGTCGGCCAACTGCACGATCAGCTCGCCGGCGGCCGTGTTGGCACGCTGGGCCGCGATGCGGTAGGTCACGCCCTTGTGTTCGATGCTGTGGAACTCGGTCTCATGCGTGGCCGGCAGGAGTTCGGGGATCCATTCCTCCCCCGCCATGAATTCACCCTGGACATCGGAAATCCGGAACCCGGCGGAACCTATGCGGCCCTTGAGGAAGTCGTCCACGGGGGGTGCCAGCAGCAGCAAGGGTTCACGCCCGCCAGGCGTGATGCCGGGCCCGACCACGGAATCGGCCAGCAAGGGGATCAGCCGCGCCAGTTGCTGGTCTTTCTGCAGCGCGACGTTGCCGGCGGTCTGGTAGTCAAAGTAAACACTCACCAGCGCAAAAATCCCCAGCGGCACCAGCAGCAACAGCAGCAAGCGGCGCTGCAGGCCGGACTTCATGGCGGGTGGCATCAGGCGGCTGTTGCCTGTTCGTACGGCCAGGTCGGCCGCGCGGGCCTTGAGGCGGTCGGCCCAGGAGCGGCCGGGGGCGTCCATGCGCGGTGCTTACTCGGCGCCCGCGCCCGGCATGCCGGTCGTGGTTTCCGTCAGTTCGAGGCGGTAGCCAAAACCGCGAATCGATCGCACGGCGATGCCGTGCGGCTCGAGCTTGCCGCGCAGGCGCGAGATGTAGACCTCGATGGCGTTGGGCGTGATCTCCTTGTCCCAGCCGGTCATGGCCTGCAAAAGCTTGTCCTTGCTGGCAGGCTTGGGCGCATTGATCAGCAGGTATTCCATCACCGTCCACTCGCGCGGGCCGAGCTCTATCAGCTGGCCGTTGGCCCGCGCCTCGCGGTTGGCGGTATCCAGCTCCAGCGCGCCGAAGCTCAGGGTGGCGCTGGTGGCGGCCTGCGAGCGGCGCAGCAGCGCACGCAGGCGCGCCAGCAGTTCGGGCAGCTCAAAAGGCTTGACCATGTAGTCGTCGGCACCCAGGTCCAGGCCCTGGACGCGGTCCTGCAGGGCGTCGCGCGCGGTGAGGATCAGCACCGGCATGGCCATGCCGCCGCGGCGCAGGCGCCGGGTCAGTTCCAGCCCGTCAATGCGCGGCAGGCCGATGTCGATGATGGCGGCGTCGAAAGTCTCGCCCTGAAGGACCTCCTCGGCCCGCTCGGCGCTGCCGACCCAGTCGACCGCGTAACCGGCGTCGCTAAGCCCCAGCTTGATGCCGCTGGCCACCATCACGTCGTCTTCCACTAAAAGTAAACGCATTTCAAGGCCCTCAGCAATACGATGGGGTCTCCTACGAGTGCCAGCGCGGAACCGGCTTTGCCGGGCCGCAGGTGGCGCCCCCTCGGGGGGAGGCGCCGAAGGCGCTTCGGGGGGGTATCAATGACTTCGGATCATGGTGCCGTAGGCCTGGTCGGTCAGGATCTCCAGCAACATGGCGTGCGGCACCCGGCCGTCAATGATGTGCACCGAGTTCACGCCGCTCTTGGCCGCGTCCAGCGCGCCTTCGATCTTGGGCAGCATGCCGCCGGAAATCGTCCCGTCGGCGAACAACTCGTCGATTTCGCGGGCGCTCAGGTCGGTGAGCAGCTCGCCGGCCTTGTTGAGCACGCCGGGGGTGTTGGTCAGCAGCACCAGCTTCTCGGCCTTGAGCACCGTGGCCAGCTTGCCGGCCACCACGTCGGCGTTGATGTTGTAGCTTTCGTTTTCCTCACCGAAGCCGATCGGGCTGATCACGGGGATGAAAGCATCGTCCTGCAGGGCTTTGACCACGCTGGGGTCAATGCTGACGATGTCGCCGACAAAACCGATGTCGTGTTCTTTGGAGGCGTCATCCTTGTCCAGCATCTTGAGCTTTTGCGCGCGGATGAGCCCGCCGTCGCGCCCGGTCAGGCCCACGGCCTTGCCGCCGGCCTGGTTGATCAGTCCCACGATGTCCTGCTGCACCTGGCCGGCCAGCACCCATTCGACGACTTCCATGGTCTCCTCATCGGTCACGCGCATGCCCTGGATGAAGTGGCCCTTCTTGCCCAGGCGGTTGAGCGCGGTCTCGATCTGCGGGCCGCCGCCGTGCACCACCACCGGGTTCATGCCCACCAGCTTGAGCAGCACCACGTCTTCGGCGAAGTCGGCCTGCAGGGCCGGGTCCGTCATGGCGTTGCCGCCGTATTTGATGACCAGGGTCTTGCCGTGGAACTTGCGGATGTAAGGCAGGGCCTGGGCCAGGATTTCGGCCTTGTCGCGCGGGCCGACGTGGGAGAGGTCAGGATCAGTCATGGAGGTGTCGCTCATGGCCAAAAGTCAAAAAAGGGAGGGGATGGCGCGATTGTGCAGCATAGCCGGCGTTCCGCGGCCGCAGCCGGTCGGTCAGCGCAGCGTGGTCAGGTAGGCCGGATCGAAGCGGCCCGGCCGGTAGCCGAAGTCGCGCGTCGCGTCCTGGTGGTCGAACACCAGGTCGGCCTGCATGCGCAGGGCCATGTCGGCCGTCAGGTGCGAAAAGCGCGGATGCAACCGCGCCAGCCGCACCGCGATACGGAAGGCCCAGATCGGGACGGGAATGAAAACCGGCTTGCGGCCCAGGGTTTCAAACACGCGCCGCACCATGTCGACATACGCGAGCGTCTCGCCACCGCTGAGGTTGTAGGCCTTGTTGAAGCTTGCCGGCGCGTCCAGGCTTTGCACACAGGCCAACGCCAGGTCTCGCGCATTCACCGGCTGCCGGCGGCCGAGGGCTTGGCCAAAGCGCGGGAAAAACCCGAAGCGGCGTATCAGCCGCGCGATGTCGGCGACATTGCGGTCCCCGCCGGCGCCGCCGTAAATCAGCGTCGGCCGAAAGATCGTCCAGGCCAGGCCCAGGCGCTCGCACTCGGCCGCCAGGTGCTCTTCGGCGGCAATGAGTTTGTTGACCACTTCCAGCTCATAGGGGCTGGCCGAGGCGAGCTTGGTGAAACGGCTGGTCGAGCTGAAAGCAATCACGCGCCGCACGCCGCGCGCATGGAATTTTTCGAGCCAGCCTGGGAGCAGCCAGAGGCTTGCGGTGTGGATGAGGGTGCCGGCGTGGGTATGGGGCAGCTCCGCGCTGTGGTCGGCCAGATCGAGGCGAAGCCAGGCGTCACCTGCCGGGCCCACGGGCCGTTTTCTCCCGAGCGCGACAGCAGGAACCGCCCGCTCATCCAGCATCGGCATCAGCAAGGACCCGATGGTGCTGGTTGCCCCGGTCACAAAAACAGCCTTCACGCCCTGGCCCATGGCTTATTCATCCCTCAGTTGCCGGGCGGTTTTCCGGAGCGCCTCGTCCACGGAAAGCGGCGGGTTCCAGCCCAGCAGGCGCCGTGTTTTTCCGATGTCGACTTGCAGCGTATCGCAAAGCCGCTGCACGACTGCCTCCTTGCCCAACAGGCGTCCGCCAATCCGCAGCAGAACCATAGGCACAGGCAACAGCCTTGCGGGCCTGCCGAGCGCCGCCCCGGTCCGCCGCAGCAGGTCCGATACGGTCAGGTCTTCCCCATCGCTCACGAGGAAGACCTGGTTGGCCGCTTTCGGATGGCGCAGGCAAACGGAAATCAGGTCGACCACATTGTCGATGGCGACAAAACTTCGCTGGTTATCCAGCGCACCCAGGGGCAAAGGCACCCCCTTGAACACCCAGCGCATCATTTCATGAAAGTTGGCCTTGACACCCGGGCCGTACACCAGCACAGGACGCACGATCACAATCTCCATCCCGGTTTCCGCGCCCAGCTGGATCAAGGCCTGCTCCGCTTCAAACTTGGAGATGCCGTATGCATCGATCGGCTTGGGCACATCGTCCGCGGTGAAAGGCTGGCCGACCACGGTTGCCTCTCCGTTGACCTTGACCGAGCTCACGAAAACAAAGCGCCGCACACCCGCCTCGGCCGCCTGGCGCGCGAGCTTGAGGGTGAGCGCCGAATTCACCCGGCGAAATTCAGCGAGCGGGTCCGCAGCCGTGTCGCGCATCTGATGTACGCGGGCAGCGAGATGGACGACGCTGTCCATACCGGAAAGCGCGGGCGCCCAGTCGGTGTGCTCCCCCACTTCGCCCATGGCCCGGTAATCCGACACCCCGGCTTGCCCGTTCGCGCTCTTTTTCCGGACCACTCCGCGCACGCTGCACCCCTGCGACGACAAGGCCACGCACAGCGCCTGGCCGATGAACCCATTGGCCCCCGTCACGAGCACCCGATGCCCCGCCGCGGCGGGTTGCGGCATGGCAGCGGCGGCAGGGGCTTTGGGCTCGGCCGAAGGCCTGCTGCTGAAAATGCCACCCCACTTGCGCCAATAGAGCCAGCCGGACCTGGCCGTACCGAGCTTGGCCGCCAGCGAACGATGGGTGTCCCGGGCCCACTGATGGATAACGCTGACAGTGGGCACATAGACAACACGGGCGACCTGCAGCAGGCGCCGGCCGATGTCCGCATCCTCGTAATGGAGGAAAAAATCCGGATCAAAACCGCCGATCTTCTGCAACGGCGCCGTGCGAAAAAACATGAAGCAGCCGGTTGGGTATTCCACCGGGTGAATCGGTTTTTCATAATCGCAATCGCGCATCTCGAACTCGTGGTTGACGAACTCCAGCTTGCGTTGCAGCCAGCGGGGTGAAAAGCTGCGCAAAAACATGATGAGCAGGGTCGGATGGCGCTTGCAGAGGTAGTGGCGTTGGCCGTCTTCACCGAAAACAGCGGGGGTCAGCAGCCCGACCTCGCCATGCCCTTCCATAAACCGTACGGCCTCCAGCAGCGCATTCGCATCCACGAAAAGGTCGGGGTTGACGACGATGTGGTAGTCGGACCTGGCGTTGCCTATGACCAGGTTGTTGCCTCGGCCGTACCCGATATTGCCCGGCGAGCGCACCAATTCCAGCGTCCAGTCCGGGGCCGCCGCCCGAAAACCCTCCAGCCAGGCCGAGACCTGGCCGTGCACCTGGGCGTCGTCGGAGTTGTCGACCAGGGTCAGGCCCAGTTGCAACGGGCAGTGCTGCCTGGCAAGCCGGCCGGCCTCCTGCAGCGCGCGCAGCGTGCGCTCTACCGTCGCGAGATCCGGCTTGAAGAGAACCAGCGAGGCACTGATAACGATCGGGTTCATGTCAGCTGTTCCCGCCCTGGTCTCGCGGCTGGCGATCCACAATGGTCGCGGGAACTCCCACGGCGAGCGCATGCGCCGGCACGTCGCGCAACACCACGGCGTTGGCGCCTATCCGGGCATGGTCGCCGACCATGACACGCCCGATGACCTTGGCCCCTGCGCCTATCAGCACCTCGTTGCCGATCACGGGTCGCTCTGACACGGTGAAGCCCATGTCGGGCTCGCTCGTTCCCAGGGTCACACCCTGCAGGATGGTGCAGTTCTCGCCTATGCGCTCCGCGCCGATGACAGTGCCCACCGTGTGAGGCAGGAACAAGCCCCCGCCAATCTGCACCTGCGGGGACACCTCAATCCCGAAGACAAGGACGTTCAGCATCGAGAAAAGTTTGGCGAACACGCCGAGGCGGCGCGTGTGGAAGAACTCCGCCAGGCGAAGCAGTACCACCGGCGCCATGCGCGGATTCAGGCAGCCCCGCAGCAGCATTGAAGTGGACACGGCGCCCACATGGCCCCGCATGCCGTAATAACGCGCGATGTCCAATTGCAATTTTTTCACGGAGTGACCTTCTTGTAGGCGAGAAGTGCCGCGGCGCCCGCGCACAACCCGACCGCCGCAGCCAGCCCGCCCGCGAACCCGGCGAAGGCCCATTGCGAAGCGGAATGGGCCAGGGCGAAATAGAACAGGGGCAACGCCCCGCCCAGCAGCAGCGGCCAGATGTCGCGCCGTCGCATGAGCGGGTTATAAAAACACGCATATTCCACCACGAATACCAGATAAAGAAAATTCGGCAACACGAAAGCCCAGCTCAAAGCCTGCAGCGATCCGAAACTGTCAAGCGCGTAGCGCGTGGAGGCGAGCAGCAGCAGGTTCAGGGCCACGTCGGAAACAACCAGCACACGCGACTTTCGCGTCGCAAGGATCAGGGTTCCGTAAACCCACGAAACGCCGCGGAACAATACGGCGATCACCAGCACCGTGAGCACCTCGCCCGACGCATGGAACTGCGGACTGTAAAGCAGGCTGATCAGCGGCTCCTTCAGCAAGACCATCGCGTGGCAGGCGAGGATACCGACCCCCAGCACAAGGTAGGCCGTTTTGAGCATGCAGGCCCTGCGGTCCTCCGGCCGCACCGCGGCGGTGAGCCGTGGAAGGTAAATGGCGCTGCAAGCCGTCAGGAACAGGGTTGTGTAGTTGAAGGTGAGAGTCCAGCCCGCGTCGAACAACCCGGAGAAAGCCAGCCCCTTGGACTCAATCACCCAGGAGCGGATCAGCAGCAGCGCCACCGTGGTCGACAGCGCGGCCACAAGGTTGGACACGGCAAACCGGGCAAAGGCCCTGCTTTGCGCGCGGGGCAAGGTGCCCAGCCGCAATCCCCCCGCAAGCCCCGGCAAACGCGACACGCCAAAGGCGCCCACAAGGCAGGTGACGCCGAAGCACAGCACAAACGCGGCGGACAGGAGCAACGGATCCGGCGGCAGATGCCACCAGCCGGCGGCGCCCAGCAGCATGACCAGCGCGGCCGGCCCGGCGACTTGCGCCACCGCCAGAAAGGGGTAGGACCGGTAGCCGTTCAACACTGCGAGGGCGTAGGTTCCCGCCACGTTGAGCAGCACCGCCAGCGCGATCCAGCGCACGGTGGCCACGATATCCGCCGCGCTTGAGGCCAGAAAAAATGAGGCCAGCCAGGGCGCCGCAACAGCGATGACCAGCACCACAAGCAGGCCCGAGATGCCGATCAGGCGCGCGGCCGTCGCACGGAACCGCCGGCGCTCGGCTTCGTCCTGGCGCTCGGCGAGCCCCTGGACCACAGAATTCGTGCCGCCGAATGTGGCGCCCACCGTGGCCGCCTGCGCCATTTGCCGCAGTTGGGAAAAAAGTCCGACGCCCTCCGGCCCCATCCAGAAGGCAACCGCCTTGAAGCTGAGCAACCACAGAAAAGCCGAGCCGAACACACCGGCCGTGCTTGCCAGGACCCCGCCGCGAAGGCTTGCCGGAAGTGCGCGCATGCCGTGGCGTTGCTAGGCGTCCAGCCTGCCAACCGGCGCGGGGCGCAGGYGCGCCAGCAGCAAACCCCACAGGAAGTAGGCAAAAATTCCCGGGTAAGGTTGCCTCAGCGTGACCTTGAAATTGCTGTCGACCAGCACCAGAAAAGCCACCAACGCCACCAGCCACCAGGTCTGGCCCGGGAGGGTCGCGCGGCGCCGCCAGACGAGCTGCGCGGTAAAAACAACCAGGGCCAGCATAGGCAGGAGCGAAACCAGGCCGAAGTTGTAGGTGAAATCGAGATACCAATTGTGAGCGCTCGTCTTGACCGCGCGCGGCAAAGGCTCGACGTGCCCGAAGGCCATGGTGCGGGCGTTTTCGGTGATCCCATTGAGGAACAACGCCCAATCGCCAAGGCGGTCACGGATATTCACGGGCATCTTGCCCTCTGCCAGCATTTCGAATTTCCCGACGTAAAGCCCGTTGTTATCGGCGACGCTCGTATTGGTTTTGGCCAGGCTGTAATACACGCCCACAGCCATCACCGCCACAACGATGCCACCGGCGAATGCGGCAAAACTGACGAGGCGAGCCTTCCTGAGCCCGAGCATTTTTCGTGAGAAAAACAGCACCACAAAGCCGCCGTAAAGGCCGACCGTGAGAAACGACGCGCTGGCGATCGCATAAATACCCATAAAAACGGTCAGGCAGCGAAGCAGGACTTTATGGCGGTCCCACAGATGCGCCATTGCCACGCAATAGGCGGCAACGAAGATGACGGGCACAAACTGGAAGTGCTGGTAAATGCTGAAAACATAAAGGTAGTGCGTCAGCGTCAGGGTGTCCTGCCACCACCCGACGGCCAGCTGCACGGGGACCAGCAGGAGGAGAACCCACATGAAGGCCCTTGGAATCACATCCTCTCCATCCTGCACCAGCTGCCCCAGTACCAGGCCCATGGTGGGAAGCAGGAACTGCGCCGCAAGCAGGGCCTTGCGCTTTTCAATGTCAAGGCTTTCACCCGCGAAAAGCATCGACACCAGCATGGCTGCAGCGAGTACCGTGATGAAAAGCGCCGCCGGCACGGCCTGTCGGCGGTTGCGGGCAAGCGCGAGTATGCCCAGCACGCAGGCAGCAATGGAAATCGGCAAAGGCAGCGTGCTGAGCACGCCGCCGGAATCCGTGACATACCGAAGGCTCTTGTAAATGCCGCCGGACAGCTGGATAAACAGCGGAAAAAGGAGTGCGACTCCGATCAGCCAAAGCGTTATGTTGCGGGTTCTGGATTGCATGGCGTTCTAAGGGGGGCTGTGGCGCGGCCAGTTTGCTTCGCCGCGCGCGGCGCCGCATGTCGGCTGCCACGGTCAAGCCCGGATTGAGCATTGTCGCGAGTATTCGGCTCCGCCTTCAAATTGTGCCGTATCCGGCGCCCTGAAAATTTCCGGCCAGGGCGCGGCGCGGGGCATTGACACGGCCCAAAGCCGCTTTCCCCGGCAAAACCTGGGCGGGTTGCCCGCTTTTGGCGCCGGCAGGCGGGATCATGGCGAAATGCAGCTTAAACTTGGCGGCCGCCCTTCCCGAGGACGCCGCCCACCCTGAAAGCCCCTGCAATCAGTACCAGTACCGCGTGGGTCGCCAGATTCAGGAAGCCGACGGGCCTTTCGGCCCATTTTCAGCAAAGTCAAGGCAAAAGCTAAACTGGCTGCCCGGCAAGCAGATCCCGAACGACCGGGGTGGGCGAAGCCGGGATAGAACCATTCACAACGCGAAGCGCGGGGGGCGGCAGCAGCCCTTCGAAAACCCGAAACAAGTTATTTGATATGTCGCCGACTCAGCCGAACAAATTACCCGACATCAGGATCGCGATCATTGGCCTTGGCTATGTGGGCCTTCCGCTGGCGGTGGAGTTCGGGAAAAAGAGGGCCGTCATCGGCTTTGACATCAACAAAGCCCGGATCGAAGAACTGAAATCGGGCCATGACCACACGCTGGAGACCGAGCCGGATGAACTCCGCGCCGCCCGCCACCTCACTTTCAGCGCGAACGCGGCCGACCTTGCCGCCGCAAACTGCTTCATCGTCACGGTGCCCACCCCCATTGACGAGCACAAGCGGCCGGACCTCACGCCGCTGGTGCGCGCCAGCGAGCTGATTGGAAAAGTGCTGAAAGCCGGCGATATCGTCATTTACGAATCCACCGTCTATCCGGGCGCCACGGAAGAAGACTGCGTCCCGGTGCTTGAAAAATTTTCCGGCCTGGTTTTCAACCGCGACTTTTTCGCCGGCTATTCGCCAGAGCGCATCAACCCCGGCGACAAGCAGCACCGGCTGACCAACATCAAAAAAGTGACGTCCGGCTCCACCCCGGAAACCGCCGACCTGGTGGATAGCCTGTACAACGAAATCATCACGGCCGGCACGCACCGGGCGGCCAGCATCAAGGTCGCCGAGGCCGCAAAGGTCATCGAAAACACGCAGCGCGACCTCAACATCGCGCTGATCAATGAGCTGGCCATCATTTTCAACCGCATGGGCATCGATACCGAAGCCGTTTTGCAGGCGGCCGGCAGCAAATGGAACTTCCTGCCGTTCAGACCCGGCCTCGTCGGCGGGCATTGCATCGGCGTGGACCCGTATTACCTCACCCACAAGGCGCAATCCATCGGCTACCACCCCGAAATCATCCTCGCGGGCAGGCGGCTCAACGACGGCATGGGAGCCTACGTGGTGGCCCAGCTCGTCAAGGCCATGACCAAACGCCGCATCCACGTGGACGGCGCGAAAGTGCTGGTCATGGGCTTGACCTTCAAGGAAAACTGCCCCGACCTGCGCAATACCCGGGTCATCGACATGGTGGCGGAGCTGAAGGACTACAACTGCGTGGTTGACGTCTTCGACCCCTGGGCCGACCCGGAAGAAGCGCGGCGGGAATACGGTATCTCACCCGTGGCGCAACCTGAAGCAGGCGCCTATGACGCCATCATCCTTGCCGTTGCCCATCACCAGTTCAAGGCAATGGGCGAAGCCGAGATACGGAAACTGGGTGTCCAGACCCATGTCCTGTATGACCTGAAATACCTGCTTCCCGCAGAGGCGTCGGACCTGCGGCTCTAATATGCCAAGCAGCAAATACGAACAACTCCTGGCCCATCTTGCCGCTCACCCGTCCACCTGGCTGGTAACGGGCGCAGCCGGCTTCATCGGCAGCAATTTGCTTGAGCATCTTCTCAAGCTGGACCAGCGCGTTGTCGGGCTGGACAACTTCGCGACGGGCTACCAGCACAACCTGGACGCCGTGCAAGCCAGTGTCACGCCGGCGCAGTGGGCCGGGTTCAAGTTCATCAAGGGCGACATCTGCAACCTTTCGGATTGCCAGGCGGCGTGCGCCGGAGTGGACTATGTGCTGCACCAGGCTGCGCTCGGCAGCGTCCCGCGCAGCATCGACAACCCGATCGCCACCAATGCGACCAATATCGGTGGCTTTCTCAACATGCTGGTCGCCAGCCGGGATGCCAAGGTCAAGCGCTTTGTCTATGCCGCCAGCAGCTCGACCTACGGCGACCACCCGGCGCTGCCCAAGGTGGAAGCCAATATCGGAAAACCGCTGTCGCCCTATGCCGTGACGAAGTTCGTCAACGAGCTTTACGCCGAGGTCTTTGCCAAAACCTACGGTTTCAAGACCATAGGCCTGCGCTACTTCAACGTGTTCGGGCAGCGGCAAAACCCCAACGGCGCTTACGCAGCCGTCATCCCGAAATGGACCGGATCCCTGATGGCCGGAGAGCCGGTGCTGATCAACGGCGACGGGGAAACCAGCCGGGATTTCTGCTTCATCGAAAACGCGGTTCAGGCAAACCTGCTGGCAGCCACGACCGACAACCCCGAGGCCAGCGACCAGGTCTACAACGTCGCGGTGGGCGACCAGACCACGCTCAACCAGCTGTACCGCTACCTCGTGGCCTACCTGTCTGCGGAATTCCCCGCGATACGCGACGCCGCGCCGGTTTACCGGGACTTTCGCTCGGGCGACGTCAGGCATTCGCTGGCGGACATCAGCAAGGCCTCACGGCTGCTGGGATATGCCCCGGCTTACCGGATCGAAGCCGGCCTGCAAAAAGCCACCGCGTGGTATGTGCGTAATCTGCCAAAACAGCCGGCCGCTTCCACGGGTTCCCGGTAATCCGCCACATCGCCCGCCACACCCTGCACATGCATAAAGACCACACGACCGTTCTCATCACCAGCCGCAAAGGCTGGGGCTTCCCCGATATCGGGGAGCTCTGGGGGTTTCGCGAACTCATCTGGATACTCGTCACGCGCGACATCAAGATCCGCTACAAGCAGACCGCGATAGGCGTGCTCTGGGCCATCCTGCAACCCCTGCTGACCATGGTGGTGTTCACCGTGATTTTCGGCAAGCTGGGAGGGTTGCCTTCCGACAACCTGCCCTACCCGGTCTTCGTCATGACGGCCCTGCTGCCCTGGCAGCTGTTTTCAAAGGCCCTGACGCAAGGCAGCACCAGCATGGTCACCATGGGCGGCATGATGGGGAAAATCTATTTCCCGCGGCTGATCGCCCCCCTGTCGTCCATTCTCTCCGGCCTCGTCGACTTCGCCATCTCATTCGGGATCCTGATCGCGCTGATGTTCTGGTATGGGGTCTACCCGCGCTGGGAAGTCGTGCTGGCGCCGGTTTTCATCCTGCTGGCGCTGGCCTCGGCCATGGCGGTCGCACTGTGGCTGAGCGCCATCAACGCGAAGTACCGCGACGTGCAGCAAGCGATGCCTTTTCTCACGCAGATCTGGATGTTCGTGACGCCGGTGATCTACCCGACCTCCATGATTCCGGAAAACTGGAAATGGCTGTTCATGCTCAACCCGATGGTGAGCGTGATCGACGGCTTCAGGTGGTCGCTGCTGGGCATCAAGCCCCCGGACATGCCCAGCCTGATCGTGTCGTCGCTCTCGATTGTGATCCTGACCATTGGCGGACTGGTGTACTTCGCCCGCTTCGAAAAAGACTTTGTTGATCGGCTTTGAGATTCAGATGACTGCTTCGATATTGCGACTTGATGGTGTTGGCAAACAATACAAGCTGGGCGGCATGGCGCCCTACCAGACCCTGCGCGACAGTGTCGCGAGTTTTTTCTCGCGCAAGGGCCAGGCAAATGCGCCGGAAGACGACAAAGGCTTCTGGGCCTTGCGCAATGTCTCCTTCGAGCTCAAGGAAGGCGAAGTGCTGGGGATTGTGGGCCGTAACGGCGCCGGCAAAAGCACGCTGCTCAAGCTCCTGAGCCGCATCACCACACCCGACGAGGGCGAGATCAGGGTGCGCGGCCGCATCGGTTCCTTGCTGGAGGTGGGCACCGGCTTTCACCCCGAGCTCACAGGCCGTGAAAACATCTACATGAACGGCGTGCTGCTGGGCATGACGCACCGCGAGGTCGGCCGCAAGTTCGACGAAATCGTCGCGTTTTCAGGTGTCGAGGAGTTTCTGGACACCCCGGTCAAACGGTATTCCAGCGGCATGCGCGTGAGGCTCGGCTTCGCGGTCGCGGCGCACCTGGACCCGGAAATCCTCGTCATTGACGAAGTGCTCGCCGTGGGCGACGCCGAATTCCAGCGCAAATGCCTGGGCCGCATGAACACCGTCGCCTCCGAAGGCCGCACTGTGCTGTTCGTCAGCCACCAGATGGAAGCTATCCAGTCGCTGTGCACGCGGGCCATCTGGCTGGAGTCGGGCCAGATGAAGCTGGACGGGCCCGCATCGGAAGTGGTTTCTTCCTACCTGGCCTCCACCGCGCAGGCCACCGTGTCGGGTATCGGCAGCAGGAACGACCGCAGCGGCAAGGGCAACTTGCGCATCACCGACCTCACGATCGGCGACGACGCCGGCCGTCCGCCCTCGACGGGCCGCCCTGCCACCATCGTTTTTTCCATCACCGCCAAAGAGCCGGTACAGGTACAGGAAAAACTCGTGGCGCGCTTTTCGATTCGCGACAACATGGACCGCATCGTGGCCCTGCTGACCAATGAATCCCCGGGCCAGGAATTGACGTTTGACGGCAGCACCGGCGAAGCCCGCTGCACCATTCCCAAGCTCGCTTTGATGTCGGGTGAATACACCGCCGACGTCTCGCTCTGGAGCAACGGCTACCTCGAGGACAAGGTCAACCGGGCACTGGGCTTTACCGTCATGGCGGGCGACTATTTCGCCCACAAAACCTACCAGATCGGCTCATTTCACGTGGACCAGGACTGGAGCTCCAATTGCTGATACCCCGCAACTCCCGCCTCGGGTTCTGGCTGCGCCGCATGCAGTGGCTGTTCTGGCCTATGCGCGTGCCCCGCTGCGACGACAGCGTGCGCATCCACCCCACCGCCATCTTCACGGGCTTTCCTGAAAACGTGGAACTGGGCCGCAACGTCATCATCGACGCCCATGCGCTCATCCATTGCCACAAGACCGGAAAAATCCGCATCGGCGACAGCTCCTACATCGGGCCCGGCGCCATGGTCCACACCGGCAAAAAAGGCGGCTTTGTCACCATCGGGCAAAACTGCACGGTGCAGGCTTACTCGCTGGTGCACGGCCATGGCGGCTGCGAGATCGGCAACGACGTCCGCATCGCCGGGCACACCGTCATCATTCCCGCCAACCATCGGTTTGAGGACACGACGGTCACCATCCGCGAACAGGGCTTGACGAAGAGCGGGATCAAGATCGAGGATGACGTCTGGATGGGCGCGGGTTGCCGCATCCTGGACGGCGTCACCATCGGAAAAGGATGTGTATTGGGCGCGGCCACCGTGGTGCACAAGTCCCTGCCGCCCGGCTCAGTGGCCGTCGGCTCGCCGGCCCGCGTCGTCAGCAACCGTTTTGAATCGCAACCCGAGGCCGGCCAGGAATAGGGCAGCTTGCCGCCGGCCCCGAATCTTCTCTACCCGCTTCTCTGCCCACTTCCCTACCCCTTGACCCAGTGAGTGCCGTCATGAACCAAGACATCAAAGACCATCTCTACGCCAATCTTGAGAAAGTGGCGATCGTCACCGACCCCTTTCCTTACTTCTACATGCGTGACGTGCTACCCGCGCAGTACTACGAAAAACTGATCGCGGCTTTGCCCCCCAACGAAAGCTACGACCGTTTTCCCGCGCCCTATGAATCGCGCCTGGGCCTGGACCTTTCCCGGAAAACCCTGGATAAATTTCCCGAAACCGGCCGCGCGATCTGGCAGGAATTCGAAGCCTGGATTCATTCCCAGGAATTCCTCGACAGGATCACCGCCAAGTTCCAGCCCTTCCTGGACGTCAACGCCTCCTACCGGAAAGAGCAACTGAAGAAAGCGGCGACCGGGCCTTCCACGGTGCGCATAGAGCCCCGAAGCCTTCTGGTGCGCGACTACTCCAACTTCGCGATCTCGCCGCACACCGACTCGGGCAGCAAGACCATCGTGGGCGCGTTTTACCTGCCCAAGGATGAAGCCCAAAAACCCTTCGGCACCAGTTTCTACCGGGCCCGCAACCCGTCCTTCACCGACTGGGACTCGGAGCGCTTTGAGTACGCCGACTTCGAGGTCGCGTACACCGCCGAGTACCTTCCCAACTCCATGCTCTTCTTCATGAAGTGCGACCATTCCTTCCATGGGGTCGAAGAGCGCGAGTACTCCAACACCGGCCGCGACGTCCTGTTCTGGACACCGGCCATCGCCGGCAAGCAGATCACCGACAAGCCGCTGTCCCTGCCCACCGAGCTGTTCCTGAAAAAAGGCGGCATCCTCAACCAGGTCAAGAAACTCTTTGCCTGACACGGCCTTGCAGCAAGCCGTGGACAAGGCCGCCACCGCCGTTTTTTTTGACCGCGAGGATGTGCTGCTGGCGCCTCCTCTGACGGCAGGCGCCATCGCAGTGGCGCTGTCTCCGTCGGCGCTGTTCGCGGCGCGGGAGGCCGGCATCGCGGTGCAGGGCACCATTGCAGCCTTTTCCCGCCAGGGGCACGAAAAATGTGTCGCCGCTGCCGGCGCCGCGCTGGACGATTTTGACGGCGCCGCCGACTTGGCCGGGCTGCCCCCGTCGGTAGCCCTCATGGCGAGGCAGTCCGTCTGGGGCCACGCCAGCCTCGTCTACCGGCTGCATGAAACACTGCCCCCCGGGCCCTGGCGGGTGCGCAACCGGTCCGGCGCCTGGGTCGAGGCCGAGGACTGGGCGGCACTTCACCACGCCATGCTGCCCAGAATCTGGAGCTACGGCCAGGCCCACTTCATTTCGGGCGCCCGCCCCCCCTGGCCCTTGCTCTACACATTTTTGAACTCGCTGTCGGCACGCATCGCGGCCGGCCCCGGCGGGAAATGGGTGGCAGCTCCCTCTCCAAAGCTCAAAAACGGCTTGCGCCAGGCGCTCAAGGACGTGGGCGCAAAAGTGGCAGTGTTCCAGCCCACCAAGGGGAGCTGGAGCGACTACGCCGATCTGTTCCGGGAGCATCAAAACCACGGTGCGGCGCGCACTTTTGCGATCCCGCCCTTGCCCCCCGGGGACCCGCGCGTGCGGCGAGTTCTGGCAACGCTCGCGAGCCTGGGCCAAGCCCTGCGCGATGAAAAAATCCGCTCGGCGTGGCAGCTCTACCAGCCGTACTTTGCCCAGGTGATTCCCGTCATGCTGGCCATCACCACCCAGGGCGGCGAACTGATGCGCACGCTGGCAGCGCCCAGCGCCACCAGCTACGAAGCCAATTCATGGATCTCCGCGTCCCTGATGGAGGCCGCCGCAAACGCCGGTTCGGCCCGGGTCATCTTCAACCACAATTCCAATCCACCCTCCGATTCGCCAACCGCCGCGGCGGTGCTCGATGTCCTGTTCACGCAGAGGACTGCCAACCGGCTTGTGGATGTCGCGGCGCTCTGGTCGCCGGTCACCGGCCAGCGGGAATTTCACGGGGCGGCGCGCAAATGCGATGTGCGGCTCAGCTACCCCGCCACCCAGAAAATCCGCAAGCCCGGCGATCCCTTGCGCATCCTGCACGCGGGCAACTACCAGAACTGGTCGGACTTCTTTCCCTGGATCGCGGAAACCGCCGACGAGTACATGGACGGCTTGTCGGCACTGGCCGACGCGGTGGAACGGCTCGACGGCGTTGAGCTGACGATACGCGTCAGGCCCAAGCGTGAAGTCGACTCCCAGGTCGTCCAGTCCCGGCTGGGCCACCGCCGCAATGTGGTGGTCTGCGGGGTTGAACAGGAATTTCTGGAACAGCTCGCGGACAGCGACCTGCTGGTCGCCCACTTCTCCACCACGGTGGAACAGGCGCTGCAAATGGGCAAGCACGTGCTGCTGTGGGGAAGCGCGGACCGCTACACGCAGTTCCCGGCCCGGGAGAACCCACCCGCCGGCGCATTGAACGACAGCGTTTACGCCGTGCGCGACGCGGCCGCGCTACCCGCCATGCTGGCGGGCATTCGCGACACCGTGCGTGCCACCGGCGACGGCGGACGGCCAGCAGCGGCGTATGCTTTTGGTACGGCGACGCCCGGGGTGGCGCAGCTTGCGTCCTTCCTGATCAACCCAACAGCCCCAACCGAGGCGGTACACCCATGACCCTGCTATGGCTCCTGCCCATCCTCGCCGCCGTCTGCGGCATCCTGCTGGCTGCCGCCCTGTTGCGCCGCTGGTTGCCCCGCCTGCGCCTCGAATTCAGGCAACTGCGCGCCGCCGCGCGTGCCGTGGAAGCCATGGGTATCGAACGGGAACTTGGCTACCAGCTGCAGATGGCAGTCCAGACGCCCGCACTGCCATCGCCCTCCGGCTCGTCGCCCTTTGACAGCGGCACCTGGACCGTGCTGGCCGGCAACGGCGGCGGCCGCGGCTGGCCGGCCGATGCCTTCTACAAGGTGCGCGGCCTCGCCATGCACAACGGGGCTTTGCATGCGAGCCTGACCGGCCCCAAGGCCGACGGCCCCGGCGGCCAGGTATGGCGCCTCTCCGACGAAACCTGCACACAGGTCGGCGGCGACCTGGCCGGCTCCTGGCAGGCAAGCGACTCCTTTGTCGACCACCTGTTCAGCGTGGACGACAATACCCTGCTGGCCGCCGAGAAAACCGGCGTCTGGCGTCTGGCCGGCGGACAGTGGGCCCACATCAGCGAAGGCCTGGCCCTGGGCGAGAAATGCGGGCCCTACGGTTTTGCGGCCTGGAACGGGCAAGTCGTCATGGGCCAATGGGGACATCCGCGCGTCGCGCTGCTCGGCGCGAATGATCAATGGACTTACCTGCCGGACCCCGAAGGCGGCTGGGGCCCGGGCGTGCGCACCATTTACTGCCTGGTTTCCTTCAAGGGCATGCTGTATGCCGGCACCGGCACCGGCAGGCTCACGGGGCCCGCCAGCGCCGTCTGGCGTTATGACGGGACGTCCTGGGAAAAAGTCGGCGGCGCCGGCATTCGCGGCAGCTGGGCGCGTGAAGGCCTGCCTTTTGTGCTGAGCCTGGCCGTGTTCGGCGAGCGCCTGGTGGCCACCGTCTCACGTCCCGACAACACGCCCAACGCCGCCTCCAGCGTGTGGGTTTTCGACGGAGACCGCTGGGGCCCCCTCGCGGTTGGCGCAACACCGGCCCTGATGGCCGGGTCGCTCATCATGAACGACGCCATTGTCTACAAGGGGCGCCTGGTGGTGGCGACGGGACACGGCACACGCCGCTCTGCGCAAATCTGGATGCTGGACGGCGCGCAACACTGGCAAGCGGTGGGGCCGCCCGAACTGGGCAACCCCGGGCCCGGCGATGGAGGCTGGTGGGTTTATCGGCTGTGCACCGACGGCGAGAGGCTGTACGCATCCACTGCGGGGCATAAAGGGGCCGCGAAAGTGTTTTGTTTTACCCCGGCGTGAAGCGTAAAAGTCGTCCCATGCTTGGCACCATACGATTCCTGCTGGCTCTTGGCGTTGTGGCCTCTCACACACGAGGGTATCAATTCGATCTGTACCCAGATTCCGGAATCGTCGCCGTCTGCGCATTCTTCATGCTTTCTGGCTACCTGATGCCAGCTACGCTCGAGAAAAACTATAGCGGCCAGGCAACTCCATACCTCATCAATCGGGGTCTCAGAATTTTTCCGATGTACTGGGTGGCGCTCGGCGTCGCATTGGTGGTACTGCAGTTGCTGCCCGCCTGGCGAGATGCCTATGACTTCGGCTTCCAACCCGTACTGCAAAATTTCATACTACTCGGGCTCAATCAGTGGCCAAACGACACTCTTTACATCGGCCCCGCCTGGACGCTTGATATCGAACTGCAGTATTACCTCCTGGTGCCGCTCCTGATGGCACTTCGCCCAAATCTTCGGGTGTTCCTCATGGTGGTAATCGCGGGCGCCGGGGTTTACTTGCTTATTCATCCAACAGGACTGCGGGCGGTGGACCGCTCATTTTTGCCTTGGTCTGTTTATTTCTTCTCGGGCATGCTGCTTTACATGAAGATGCCTGAGGCACGGTTCTTTGTGTCTGGAAGCCGTCTTGACAAAGAACTCGGCGAACTGGCCTACCCTCTATTCATCTTCCACCCCATCGTCATTCAAGCATTCGGTCTCAAGCTGGGTTTCTGGCCATTGATGCTTTGCAACATGCTCCTGTCGGTGGGCGTTGCTTACGCCGCCCACGCCTTGCTGTCACCCACAGTGGCCAAGCTACGGCGGCGGACGGCAGCTCCAGTTACGGCCTAGGTGTATCTCCACGCCATGACTGAATGCCGTGTCGGACAAGTGTGAAGCTGTGCCCCGTTTTCCATTCGCCGAACGGTGTCTCGCGAATGCTGGACCGACCATCTGCCGCGCCGCATGAAAAGAACGCCGTGCCGCGTTCACTCAGCACAGTAGTTCTGACCGAACCCGAATACCAGTCTCCGCACAAGCCAGGCATCGTCTCCAGTGATCAGCCGATCGGACCGGCTTACGCTTTCGGCGAAGCCAGCATGAAGACTGAAATGCCTCCTATATAGGGCTAAACCGCCCTCCACACCGGGTCGCCCGGCGAGGTAAATGAGGGATACTGAGTGGTTTTTCTGAGACTTCAGCGGTCCACTCAGACCGACGTCGCGAGCTTTAAAATACACTGCCGCCTCCAACCCCCTCCCGCCTTACCTGAAAGCCCGCCTGCGATGTTGAAATTCAATGTAGATAACGACAAGTTCTGGCGTGATGGCTACCTGATTCTCAAGAACATGTTCTCTCCCGCAGAGTTTGCTTCGATGYGGGAGGACGTCTTTGCGTCCCTCAAGGGCCGCGAAGAGCGTGGAGAGCCCGTGGTGGACGCGCTCGCAGATCGCCACCTGCAGCACTGGGTGCATGACGAGCGCTTTATCCAGGTGGCCAAAAAGCTTTTGGGCGGCGACAACCTGGCGTACTACGGGGACGGCGGCTACGCCGTCGTGGGCCATGGCTATACGCCGGGCAAGGACGTAGGGGGATGGCACAGGGACAACACGGACCGCTCCGACCTCGACGCCCCCGACTGGAAGAGCCGTTACTCCCTGGTGCGATTCGGTCTTTACCTTCAGGACCATTCATCGAGTTCGGGCGGCCTGATCGTCAGGCGTGATTCCCACAACCGGGTGCTTCGCGGCTGGAAGGCCCATTTGCATGACCGCTACCTGAACACCGGCATAGGCGACGCGGGGGTGTGGAGCATGCGCATACAGCACGCCGGGCTGGGCCGCTGCATACGGGGCTTCCCGGGCCTGCCCTTGGGGCCTTACCTGCAAAATAAGTTGCCTGAGTTCATGCAGGCCCCGTTCCCGCCTGTGGAGAGGACCGGCTTCTGGATTTCCTATGCGCTGGACGACCAGCACCTTGAGCGCCACTGCGAATACCTGCTGAACCGCTCCGAGCGGCTGGCCATGTGGGCCGAAGCACGGTATTCGCCGGAAGTCATTGCGCGTTGCAATGCAGCGGGCCTCAAGGTTATCGACATGCCGGCCCGACTGAGGGCCGCCATGGCGGCGGGCCAGCCGGTGGGCCAGCACAAACACCACTACCAATTGCCCTACGCGAAAGCCTGACCGGCCTCCTCATGAACGACCACGATATTTCAGCCTCACGCGAAAAGTACGCCCAACTGCACCAGGGCGCCGACGCCGTCGCGAGGTATGAGCGCAAGCTCGGCAACCGCATTGATGTGCTGCGCGACGAAATCGAGGTGCAGACGCTGGCGCCCTTGCTCAAGGGCACTTTGTTCGACTGCACCATCGGCATTGGCCGGTTGATCGGCAGGCTGCCCGGAGTCACCCGCTACGACGGCATGGACCTTTCCGCCGAATTTGTGGAGCATGTGCGGCAGAAGTACCCCGCCTCGAATTTGCAGACCGGCGACCTGACGGCCGGCCTCCCGGTGGAAACCTCCTCTTATGACAACGTGATGTGCCTGCGTAGCCTCTCGGGCATTGGCGGGCTGGCAAAAATCCTTCCGGAGATGCTGCGGGTCACACGCCCTGGCGGGCTGATGGTGTTCGACTACGGCCGCAAACCCACTCTGACAGTGGTCAAGGGGCAAAAAATGATTCTGGATGGCGATGACCTCGCTGCGGTGCTCAAGCAATTGGATGCCTCCGTCGTCACCCGGGTCCGCCTGGATGCCACATTGACGCGGGCAAAGATTTACCTCAGGGTGTTCCGTTTTCTGACCGGTCCCCGCGGCCATATGGTCTCGGACCAGATGCTGCTGAAAGCCGAGCGACTGACGGCCCCGCTGCTGTGGCAGCGGGAAATCATCGTGCTGCGCAAGCACGGCGCCCACTGACATTCATGGCGCAACAGCCTCCATCGCAAGCTCTTTTCGCGGTACTGGAGTACGGAGAGTTTCCCGAGTTGCTCCGGATCGCGGAGGCCGGACGGAGTTCCCTCGGCGCCCCGCCCCTGTTCTTCTTCGCCAAGCGCAGCTACCGCCGGCTTGCGGCCGACAGCGCGGAAGTGGTCGCGCGCGGTTTCCAGTGGCTGGACGCGGACGGCCGTTTGCACGAGGCCGCCGCTCCGGCCGACGCGCCTATCGCTCCCGCGGGCACGACGTTCGCGGCCATCACTGCCGCGCCCGCGCAGTTGCCTGAAGGCGAGCCCAACCGTTCTGCGGGACGCAAGATGCTTTCAGTGGGATTGATCCCGCTGTTCGCGGCCTCCAGCTTCCTGACGGACATGATGGGCGCGGCCAGGAACGTGGGCCGGGAAATCGCGAATTTTTCGCGCGACGGCCGCCGCTTTCGCCAACGCTACCAGGCGCTTTTGCGCATTCTTCAATCGCGCAAGCCTTCGCTGCTGGTGGTAGGCCAGGATGGCGTGGGAAGCGACCTTTCTTTTTTGCTGATCGCCGCGGGCAAGCTGGGCATTCCGCGTCTCATCGCGCCCTTTGCCATGTTTTCGCTGCAGGAAACCGCCGATTACGCCAGGGCGCGGCCGGACCATGATGCCGCGACGGGCGCATTGAACCGCCTGGTGGCCAGGATGTATCCCCATTGGGTGCTGCGGCAGGACGGCCGCAGGGTGCTGCGGTTCCCCGGCTACAGGGCGCTGGCGCTGGAAACCAGCGGGCTGGTTCACGGTAAACCCTGGACACCTTTGTCCGAGCCCTGCGAGGCAGTGACCGCGGATTCAAAGGTCGCCGCCGACACACTGCAAGCGCTGGGGCTGCAGGGGTCGCGGCTGCATGTCATCGGCTCTCCTGTTCAGGACCTGTTGGCGCGCAAGCTCGCTGCAAGCCGTGAATTGCGCGAACGGCTCGGCCGGGTCCACGGATTTGATCCCGACAAGCCGCTGCTCATCTGCGGCTGGCCGGTCAACATGTTTGCCTGGCTGTCCGGCCGGCCGATCTCCTTTGCCAGCTACGAGGAACTTGCGTCGTTCTGGGCCCAGGCGCTCAGGCAGGCGGCCTTGCGGCATGGCGTCAATGTCATCGTCAGCGTGCACCCCAAAACGCTGGATGAAGAGTATCTTGCCGCTCGTGCCCAAGGGCTGGCCTGCCAGCGCGGCGGCGTTGAAGACCTGATCGCCGCCTGCGACGCGTTCACGACGCTCAACGGCTCGTCCATCACTTCATGGGCCATTGCCTGCGGCAAGCCGACCTTGCTGTTCGACTGCTTTTTGACGCGCTACCGCGATTTCCTGGAGGTACCGGGGTGTATCAATGTGGAGTCGGGGCAGGATTTTTCGGCGGAACTCCAGAGGATCTGCGGGGACGCCGCGTGGCGTGAAAGCCTGGCACAGAAAATGGCGGCTGTTTCCGCCGATTGGGGCCGGCTTGACGGCCAGGCCGGCGCCCGGCTTGAAAAACTGCTGGCGCAGATTGTTTCGCGAGGCCCGCTTTGAAACGTGTTTTTTACATCGAGTGCGCGGGCGCTGTCTGGCGCTCCATCGCAGACCATTGCAGCCAGAAGGCGGCCTGGCAACCCGTGTTGTGGACGGCGCCCGCGGACGACGGTCCGGCGGTTTCGGGCCTGGCCCCGGATGCGGTGTTTATCGCCGGCCCCGACGCCACGCTTGGCACGCCCGACCAGACCGCTCCCTGGCCCCTGCCCGCCCTGGACCCCGGCTTGCTGGCGGCACTCGCTGATGCGGAAATCACCGCGCTGCACATGATGGACCGGATGGACATCGCCGGGGGCAAGGGTTTTACCCACGACCAGCGCCGGCGGCATTACTACCGCCTGCTTCGCTACTGGCTGGGCGCGCTGGAGGCGCTGAAGCCGGATCTGATTGTTTTCTCGATTTCGCCCCACATCGTTTTTGACTACGTGCTGTTCGCGCTGGCCCGCCACCTCGGCATCGCCACGGTGATGTTCGAACGCCTGGGCATGCCGGGATGGGTGTTCCCGATCGAAAGCTTCACGCAGGGCTCCGACGCATTGCGTGCAGCCCTCAAGGAGCGCCCCAGTGCGCAAGCCTCGGAGCTGCCGGGGGACTTTCAAAAGTGGTTTGTGAACTCCACCCAGGGCCAGGCCGACGTGCCGGCCAACTATCAAAAGAAGCTCGCCCGCTACGGCCTGCAGGGGCGCGCGGCCACCCCCCCGCTGGGCCGAGCCGTGTTCTACGAATTGCGGCGCGCATTGAATCTCTGGCGCAAGTATGGTTTCGGCCCCATGCGCAACTCCTACATCCGCTCCGCGTCCTATCCGCACGAACGCGCCGGCTGGACGGAAACATTGCTGGCCCGCCTGCGGGGCCTGCTCCTCAAACGCAAGCTGATGCGGCGGTATGACGCGCTGTGCCGGCCGCTCGAAGCCGAACAGGATTATGTTTTCCTGGCGCTGCACTACCAGCCGGAACGGGCCACGGTGCCCCTGGGCGGCGTGTTCGGCGACCAGACCCTGATCGTCGACATGCTGGCCAAAACCCTGCCCCAGGGATGGAAACTCTACGTGAAAGAGCACCCCTGGCAGCTGCAGCCCTTCGGCTGGGGCGAAATGCAGCGCACTGAAGAGTTCTACGACGCCATCGCCGGCTACCCGAATGTGGTGCTGGTGCCGCGCGACGTGGAAACTTCGGAGATGGTTTCCGGGGCAAAAGCCGTTGCAACCGTCACCGGCAGCGTCGGCTGGGACGCCATGTGCAAAGGGATTCCGGTGCTGCTGTTCGGCGCGGCTTGGTACCGGGACGGCGCGGGCGCGCTGCCCGTCGATTCGATCGCCTCGCTGTCAAATGCTCTCTCTCGCATTTCGGACGGCTGGAAGCCGCGAAGGGATGCCGTCGCGGCGCTTTGCCTGGCGTTTTCGCGCATCTGCCTGCAGGGCGTGCTGGAGCCGGAACTGGAACAGGCGGAGCATCTCGCGCATGGCGATGCGGCACAGGCGATGAGCGACGGCCTGGTTGCTTTCGTGGATGCGCGCCATCCATGAGCGACGCCGGCAGCCACGTCTATCTGCTTTGCAGCCGCCGGCCCATCGTCGCGGAGTTCTGTCTGCTCGCGGAGCAACTGTCAGTCCACGGGTACAAGCCGGTCCTGGTTGTGCCCAACGGCCTGTGGCACTTGCTGCCCAAGCCTTTGCCGCCGGGCGCCGAATTGGTTGGCACAAATGGCCAAGCCTGGCGCCGGGCCGGCATGCTCCCTTGGGCGACCTACGTCGCCTATGCCGTAGTGCGAAGGCTGGGGCGCCTGGCAAGGCAATTGGGCTTGCAGCTCGCCGCGGATTTCATGGATACATCGGAGGCGATTGCCCGAGGCCGAAGCTTTGCCCGTCGCATCCTGAAGCTGGGCAGCCAGGGAGCCGCGGTACTGACCGCCGACGACCGCGACATTCGGGTGGACCAGGGCATTCTTTCCGAGGCGGCCCGGCTGGGCATGCTGACGCTGTCGGTCGCATTCGGAAAATCCGACGTGGCCACCGATGCCTTCAGGCGGTCAAGCATCTCGTACCAGCTTTCGGAGCAGCCTTGGAAACGCCTCAAAGCTTCTATTGCGCGCAGTTATCCCCAGGGCGTTCGATCGGATGAAAGCGGACGGCAAGTACTGTTTTTCAGGCCCGGTGAATATCTGGCACTGCGCCGCTACGGCCTTCTTTTTCCGGCGCCCTGGTCTTATGGCGGCGGGACAGCCGACAAGGTGAGCGCGACTGACGAAGCCGCAGCCACGACGATGCAGCAGTTGGGCGTTCCTGGGGACAAAATCGCCGTGATCGGACAATGCAGCCATGACACCTTGTGGCGCGTGGGTCAGGATCGCCAGCGCATACGCGGGCAGCTCGACGCGAAGTACGGCTTTTCGCCCGCTGAGGCACTGGTGCTGGTTGCCCTGCCTCCGCTCAGCGAACACGGCCTGACCGATGACAAGCTCCAGCAAAGCGAGACAGCCTTTCTTTTCGAGACCATGGCTCGCCTGAATGGAAAAAACGTGCTGGTGTCTCTTCATCCTCGGCAGGAGCCGGCCGCTTACCAGGCCTTGGCCGACCGCTTCGGCCTGACGATTGCCACAGAAGCCCTGCGCGAGATCCTGCCGGCGGCACAATTGTTCGTGGCGTATTCCAGCACCATCTCATGGGCACAACTGCTCGGCATTCCTTCCGTCGCGCTTGAGTATTACGGCTTTGGCTACACCCTGTTCGCAAGCGAGCCCGGTGTTGAATCGGCCCTGACCCGCGAGTCCCTGTATTCCCTGTGCGAGACCTGCTTGAAGGACGACAAGCTGCGACTATCCATGGCGCAGGCCATGTCGCAGATGCCGGCGCGCAGCCTGTTTGATGGGGAGGTCTGCATGCGCCTGGTCCGCCTGATAGGCAGTGCCAAAGAGGGGCCGACGCATCCGGGCGCCGCCAGCCAGCAACAAACCGGCTGACATGGCAAAGTGCGCCGTCCTCGCCTCCCGCCAGGCCATGCTCGAAGATGCCCGCGCCGTCATGGCTGCGGCCGTCCGCAACGCATGGCCTGAACCGACGCTGATCCTGGGTGGGGAACTCGCGGCCCTGACCCCGGCCGCCGAGGGCGACCCCGACGCATTGCGTACCGTGCAGCCGGATCGCTCACACCGGCGGCGCCAACGAAAAAATCCGCTGCTGCGCATAGGCCTTTTGCGCAGCATCTTCACACTCCTGGAGATTTCCCGGTGCCGCCGTGAGGTTGCCCGGCAACTGGAGGCGCTGCGCCCCGACGTTCTGGTGGTTTTCGAGGACAGGGTGCTCCACCCCGAGATGGTGTGGCTTGACATCGCGGCCCGCCGCGGCATTCCGGCGCTGCTGGTCAGGTATGCCTCTTCTTCCGCCGAAAGCGATGCCTGGACCCGGCGGGGGAAAACCGCCTACGCCCTGGAGCTCGGGGTGCTGGCCTGGGCGCGGCGCTGCTTCGCGCATTTTTATCCCCGGCACGAACTGCGAACCGCTTGGGGCGGGCAGCTTTTTTACTCGCTGTGGGACAGCACCGCCCTGGCGATCGCAGGTATGGCCGACACGCAACCCTGGGTGGTGGGGGGCGGCAAGGTGGCCGCAGTCGCCGTCCAGGGCGAGGCAGACCGGCAGGAAGCCCTGTCGCTGTGCGATGACGCACCCCGGTTTCATGTCACGGGCCAGCCCTCATGGGACGGCATGGCCGCCCGTCGCCTCCAGGCGCGCAGCGCGCCGGCCGATGCCGCCGGCGGGCAGAAGCTGAAGCTGGTCTGTGCCCTGCCGCAATGGGGGGAGCACCTGCAACTGCCCTGGCCGGAACACATGGCCAGAATCGAGTCCCTGTTTGACATACTGCAAGCCACCCAGTGCGAAGTTTCACTGTCGCTTCATCCCAAGGCGTCCCGGGAAGTCTATGAACCCCTGGCGTCCCGCCACGGCCTGCGAGTGGCCGAGGCCTCCTTGTCTACAATATTGCCGGAAGCGGATATTTTTGTGGCCTCCTGGTCCTCGACGCTGCGCTGGTCGGCGATGCTGGGAATTGCATCCATTAATCTTGACTGGGCCGGCCAGAATTACGCGCTTTTTTCCGCACTGCCCTCGTTGCGCCTGTCGCATGGCCCCTCGGATTTGCCGCCTATGCTGGCCAAACTTGTTCATTCAGCGCAAGAGCGTTCGGCTTTGGGCGCCCAGTTGCGGCAGGAGTCCGTGGCGTACGGAAAAATCGACGGACAGGCCGGACAGCGGGTTTTTTCATTACTTTCGAATCTGACAAAAAGGCAGCCATGAGCAAAAAGGTATATGTAATCGCCGAGGTTGGCTCTGTCCACGACGGAAGTTTCGGCAATGCACAGCGCCTGATCGATGTGGCTGTCAGCTGCGGCGCCGATGCAGTCAAGTTCCAGACCCACCTGCCCGCGGCCGAAACGCTTCGCGATGCGCCCATGCCTTCCTATTTCAAGGGAGAGCCCCGCTTTGAATACTTTGCGCGCACGGGCTTCAGCCTGGAGCAGTGGAAAAAGCTTGCCCAGCACGCCACGGCAGGCGGCATCGAATTCATGTCCTCCCCGTTTTCGGCGGAAGCCGTCGAGATGCTGGAAGACATCGGCATCAGCCGCTACAAAATACCGTCCGGCGAAGTCTCGAACCTGCCCATGCTGGACGTCATCGCCAAAACCGGAAAACCGGTTTTCCTGTCTTCAGGCATGAGCTCCTGGGCTGAACTGGATGCCGCCGTGGCAACGATTCGCCGCCACCACAACAAGCTGTGGGTCATGCAGTGCACCTCTTCCTATCCCTGCCCGCCGGAGAATGTCGGCCTCAATGTGCTGGGCGAGATGAAGGCGCGCTGGGACGTGCCGGTCGGATATTCCGACCACTCCATGGAAAACAACGCCTGCCTGGCCGCTGTGGCCCTGGGCGCTACGGTGGTGGAGAAGCACCTCACCTTCAGCCGCGCCATGTACGGCTCGGACGCCAAGCACTCGGCGGAACCCGCGCAGTTCCTCTCGCTGGTGAAGGGAATCCGCGAAATCACGGCCATGCTGGAGAACCCGGTCGACAAAAACGACTTGAGCGCTTTCCGCGAAATGAAAGAGATTTTCGAGAAGAGCGTGGTGTCGACCCGTGACATCGCAGCCGGAAGCGTGATCACGCTTGAGATGCTGGGCATCAAAAAGCCCGGCTCCGGTATCCCGGCCGCCCGCCTGAACGAGGTGGTCGGCAGCGTCGCCAAAGTGGACATCAAGAGCGACACCCTGATCCGCGAAGCCGACCTGGTGGCTCGCCAGGCCTGAGTGCCCGGCGCAGCATCCCCTACATAACGAGGAATACCGAATGATCCCGATTTTTATTGGCTACGACCCCCGGGAGGCGGTTGCGTACCACGTGTGCAGCAACAGCATCGTGCGCCAGGTTTCACAGCCCGTGTCCTTGAACCCGCTGGCCCTGCGCAACCTCGGTTTTTATGTCGAGAAGCACACCGACGGCAGCAACCACTTCATCTACAGCCGCTTCCTGGTCCCGCACCTGATGGAGCACCGCGGCTGGGCCATCTTCATGGACGGCGACATGCTGCTGCGCGACGACATCACCCGCTTGTGGGAGCTTCGCGACCCGGCCAAGGCCGTGATGGTGGTCAAGCACGACTACAAGACGCGCATGACCGAGAAATACCTGGGGTCGAAAAACGAAAACTACCCGCGCAAGAACTGGTCGAGCGTGGTGCTGTGGAACTGCGAACACCCGGCCAACCGCGCCCTCACGCCGGAATTCGTTCAAGGCGCCACAGGCGCCCAATTGCACCGCTTCACCTGGCTGGACGACGAGCTGATCGGCGAGCTCCCCAAGGTCTGGAACTGGCTCCCCGACGAATTCGGCGCCAACCCCGACGCCAAGCTTCTTCATTTCACCCTGGGCACCCCCTGCTTTCACGAATTCGCCACGACGCCCATGGCGGACGAATGGCACAGGGAGAGAATGCTGATGGACTATTCACTTCAACGCGTTGTTCCACAACCGTAACTCAATCATGAAAAGAAAAATTTGTGTCGTTGTCGGCTCGCGGGCCAACTACAGCAGCATCAAGGCCGTCATGCGCGCCGTCGCCGCGCATCCCGCGCTGGAGCTTCAGGTTGTTGCCGGGGCCTCCGCGCTCCTGGACCGTTACGGCGCGGTCGTCGACATCATGGAGAAGGACGGCTTCAACATTGACGCCCGCCTGTTCATGCTGGTGGAGGGCGAGACGCCGGCCACCATGGCCAAGTCCACCGGGCTGGGCCTGATCGAGTTGCCGACCATCTTCGAGCGGCTGCAGCCGGACGTGGTGCTGACCGTCGGCGACCGTTTTGAAACCATGGCGACCACGCTGGCCGCTGCCTACATGAATATCCCGCTCGCACACACCATGGGCGGCGAAGTGTCGGGCAACATCGACGAAAACATCCGCCACGCGATCACCAAATTCGCGACCATCCACTTTCCCGCCTCGGAAGACGCCCGCAACCGCATCATCAAGCTGGGCGAGCAACCCGATACCGTGCACAACGTGGGCTGCCCGCGCATGGACCTGGTGGCGGGTTTTCTGCGGGACGAAACCGAAGTCAGCAACCAGCTGCTGAGCGAAGGCGTCGGCAGCAGCTTTGACGTCAAAGGCGATTTCCTGCTGGTGTCGCAGCACCCGGTCACGGGCGAATACGGCAGCGGCGAGCGGCAGGTCGCGGCGACACTGGGCGCCTGCCTTGAGCTGGGCATGCAGACCCTGGTGCTGTGGCCCAACGCCGACGCCGGCTCCGAAGATGTCGCGCGCGGCATTCGCAAGTTCCGCGAGCAGCACCCGGACGCGCCTTTCAGGTACGTGAAAAACCTCCCGCCGGAAATCTACATGCCGCTCATGGCCCGCACGCGCTGCCTGATCGGAAACTCCTCAAGCGCCATTCGCGAGGGCGCCTTTATCGGAACGCCCGCCGTCAACATCGGCTCACGCCAGACGGCGCGGGAGCGCGGGCAGAACGTGATCGACGCCGGCTACACCCAGGCCGAAATCCTGGCGGCCATCCGTGACCGCCTGAAGACGGGGCGCCTGCCCTCGAATCCCATCTACGGCGACGGCCATGCCGGGCCGCGTATCGCCGAGATCCTGGCGACCGCGACGTTCAACATCAACAAAGTCATCACGTACTAAACACGTACCTAGCCGTACGAAAAAGCAGGGGGAGCCGGTTATGCAAATGCTTGAGCGAGGCGCTGTCGCCGACGAGTCTTCGATCGCCGAAGGCGTAGAGCGCCTGAAGCCGTGGCGCTATGGCCACAGCAACGGCCGCAGCGCACCCATCGAAGGGGATGCAAGCATCGCGGCCATCGAGCGAAATTTCGATTCGCGCGCCGAGTTGGCGGCGATGTTTGAATCGGTGCTGGACGGCCGTAGCGCGAGTGAATTGCGGGTGCTCGACATGGGCTGCCTGGAAGGCCACTATACGGCGCTGATTGCCAAAATGGGCTTCAAGGAAGTCGTGGGCATCGACATCAGCGACGAGCATTTGCGCCGGGCCGAATTCCTGCTGGGCCAATACCATGGCTTTAGCAACTACAAGCTCGTGCACTGCGCCGCCACCGACATCGAAGGAATCAGGTCGCTGGGGAAATTCGACATCATTCTTTGCCACGGCCTGCTGTACCACCTGAAAGACCCGCTGCTGGTGTTCGACATGTTCGAAGAACTGGCCGATCCCGCCAAGCCACTGATTGTTTTGCTGAACACGCAATTCAAGGGAGATTTTTTCAACCTGGTGACGCGCTCGCCGCTCGGAGAACTGCAGGTGAAGTTTTCCATGGATGCGTCCAGCTCGGTGGCCGGGAAATACCTGTACTCGCCGAAAGACCAGTCCGTCTTCGAGCGCTTGTCTTTGCGCCTGAACCCGGCGGCGCTGCACGCGACGCTGCAGCAATACGGCTACCAGGAAGTCGCGTCGCTCGACACCCCGCGCGGCACGCTGTTCGGCTATTCCATGAATCTCATTTGCCGAAAGGCCCCCAGTGGCAGCGCGCCTCGCGCCTTGTCCTGGCTGAATGGAGAAAAGCTGCGCCCGGTATCCGTGAGCGCCGGCGTTTGGCATGGCCGGTCGGTCGACGGGTTTCACTTCGACAACAACCTGCTGATCCGCGCATGGCTGGGCCTGGACTGGTTTTTCCGCAAGGCGATCCACGTCATCACGGTCCGCCGGAAAATACGCTACCGGGCCAAAATCCGGTGATACCCGGCACCGGCCGGTGCACGCCATCCGAGCAGACAAGGACGACCCATTCGTTTCCCCCATGTCCATGAGCCCATTGCGCATCGCCGCTGTGATCCCGGCCCGGGGCGGATCAAAAGGCATTCCCTATAAGAACCTCGCCGACCTCGGCGGGCGGCCGTTGATCGCCTGGACCATCGCCGCGGCGAAAGCCGCGTTGGGGCTTGATCGAATCGTGGTGTCGACCGACGACGAACGGATCGCGGCGGCGGCGGCGGCGCATGGCGCCGAGGTTCCCTTCCTGCGGCCGGCTGAATTTTCGGGCGACAGCGCGCCGGCGCTCGACGTGATTGCCCACGCGCTCAAGGAACTCAAGGCGCGTGACGGTGCGCCTTACGATGCGGTGGCTTATCTGCAACCCACCTCGCCATTTCGCAGCGCTGCCCAGCTCACGGAGGCGATTGCCCTGTTCGCCCGGGAAAGGCCGGACACCCTGGTGAGCGTGACGGCCGTGCCGCACAACATGGTCCCGTCTTCCCTCATGCATCCCCTGGCGTCTTCGGCGCCGCTGTTGCTGCAATCCCCGGCCGGGCAAAAATTGCGGCGCCAGGAAAAGGAAAAACTGTTCGCCCGAAACGGCCCGGCGATCCTGATTGTTTCCGCCGGCGATGCACAAGTGCGCGGCCGGCTGTACGGGGAGCGCGTGCTGGGCTTTGAGATGGACCGCCTGTCATCGCTGGACATCGACGACCCCATCGACCTGGAGATGGCAAGGCACCTGCTTCCGCTGCTGCAACACTCATCCGGCCCCGCCCTGTGAGCAGTTCCCGCATGCTGACCAATACCGCCTGGAACCTGGCGGGGCTGGGTGCGCCCATCCTGGCGGCGGTTGTGGCCATGCCCTTGCTGATCAGCCAGCTGGGCGATGCGCGGTTCGGCATCCTCGCGCTCGGCTGGATGGTCACCGGCTATTTCGCCCTGTTCGATTTCGGGGTTGGCCGGGCCACGACGCGCAGCATGGCGGCCCTGCGCCAGGCCGCGGCCGGGGGTGAACATGCCAGCGTCTTCTGGAATTCTTTTTACGTGCATGCCGCGCTGGCAGCGCTGGCAGGCCTGCTTTTCACCGTCGCGGTGCACTGGTTTGTCGACACCGCATTTGCCATCCCGCCGGCGCTGCGCGACGAGGCCTACGCGGCGTTTTACTGGCTGGCGTTCTCCGTGCCGGCGCTGGTGCTGGCGTCAGCCCTGCGCGGCCCGCTGGAGGCGGAGCAACGATTCGACCTGGTCAATGCGGTGAAGCTGCCGATCAGCGTGCTGAATTATTTGGCGCCCTTGCTGGCCTTGCAATTCACGCACCGCATCGACGCCGTCATCGCGGTGATCGCTTTGTCGCGCTGGCTGGCAACGCTGGCTTACGGCGAGCTTTGCCGCCGAGCCGTCCGGTTGCAACCGGGCCATCACGCGCCGCACAGGGACACGATCACGGCCTTGCTGAAGGACGGAGGCTGGCTCACCGTCACCAGCATCGCCGTTCCGGCCATCATGATGCTGGATCGCGGCCTGATCGCCCGGCTGGTATCCCTGGAAGCGGTCACCTACTATGTGGTGCCCTACGAAGTGGTCACAAAAATGTGGGTGCTTTCGGCAAGCCTGCTGGGAGCGGCTTACCCTTTGATGAGCGCCAGCAGGGGCCATGACCTGCACAGGCTTTGCGACCAGTCGCTGCGCTGGCTGCTGGTCACGGCAACGCCGGCGGCGCTGGTGGTGGTCGTGTTCGCCGAAGACCTGCTTCGCCTGTGGGTCGGCCCCCACATCGCCTTGCACGGAGCCCCGGTGATGCAGTGGCTTGCCGTAGGCGTCTGGATCAACATACTCGCGCAGGTGCCGTTGACGGCATTGCAGGCCTCGGGCCGCGCCCGCATCGTCGGCGGCGTGCAACTGCTGGAGCTGCCCCTTTATGCCGTGCTGGCCTGGGGCCTGATCCTGCGCTACGGCACGGCGGGCGCCGCCGCAGCCTGGGCGGTCAGGGCCGCGATCGAATGGGCAGCCCTGAGCTTCGCCCTCCATCGGGCCGAGGCCCAGCCGGGGCGCTGGCCGGGCATCTCCCCGGTCCGCTTGTCCCTGCTTTCTGCAACGATAATTGCAAGCGCTTTGACCGCCTACGCAACGCCACTTTCCGTCAAGTGCCTTCTCGCCCTGGTCCTCATCGCCGGCCTGATGGTTTGGCAGTGGCGCCACCTGCTGACGGCGCAGGAGCGCGGCAAGCTTCTTGCGCGTATCCCGCGGCGGACGGCCGCAAAGTAATTTCGCCATGAACAGCACGCCCCTTGTTTCCATCGTTGTGCCTGCCTACAACCACGCAGGCTATTTGAAGGAATGCATAGAAAGCATTCTTGCGCAGGACTATCCTCAAGTGGAATTGATCGTGCTGGACGACGGCTCGACCGACGCGACGCCGGGCATGCTTCGCGCTTACGGGGAGCGCTTCCGCTGGGAAAGCCAGGCCAACATGGGACAGTCGGCAACCCTCAACAAGGGCTGGGGTATGGCCAGAGGGGAGATCCTGGCCTACCTGAGCGCCGACGATGTCCTGCGGCCGCAGGCAGTGTCTGAAGCAATGGCGGTGTTGGCTTGCAGGCCGGAGATCGTCGCCACCTATAGCGATTTCGATCTGATCGACGAACATTCACGCTCCGTCAGGACAGTCGCCACGCGCGACTTTGACGCGAGGGACCTGGTGCTTGACCTGGTCTGCCAGCCGGGGCCCGGGGCATTCTTCCGGCGTGCAGCTTTCCTGCGGGCCGGGCCCTGGAATCCGGAGCTGCGCCAAAACCCGGACCTCGATTTCTGGTTGAGGCTTTCGCTGGTGGGAAATTTCCTGCGAATCCCCAAGGTGCTGGCGGGATTCCGTGTCCATGAAGGCTCTGCAACCTACCAGTCCACCAACATTACCAGGGCGGATGAACCGGTTTTGATGACTCGCCGCTTCGTTGCCACCCCGGGTTTGCCGGACTGGATAGTCGCGGCAAGTGACCGGCTGGTCGCCACAGGATACATCGCCAGCGCGCAGTTGCACTTGCGCGCCGGCCGCCCCTTCATGGCCTTGCAGAGGATAGGTTCCGCCATGCGCGCAAGCACGTCAACGCTGCTTTCCCTGCGGGCGGCGCATTTGCTGCTCAGCGCCTTGACAGGCCGTTTCTTCCACCGGGTCCGGTCCACCTGGGCGAGGTGGACTGCATGACGCGCCGGTATCCCCGCTCCGGTTTCCCAGGTAACACACCACGATGAAGATCACCGAGAGTTACCCCGGCCTGCTCTTTCTTCTGATCCTCGCGGTTTATCTGCCGGGGCTGGTTGCCGCCATGCGTGTTCCCAAGCTCGCGGCGATGCCCGTCGTGACATTCACCTTCCTGGGAATGTTTCTTTTTACCGCGGCGGGAAGCTGGCAGGTCATGACGCAGACGCACTACCTGCCCCGCATGACAAGCGAAGGCGTGTGGACGTCCGTCCCCGCCGGCACGCTGGGAAGCGGCCAGTTCGTGATCATGCTGCTGACGCAGGCATTGCTGTTCTATGCGATAGCCGGTCCCTACGTTTACCTCAAGAGGAACGCTGCGATGACGCCGCCGACGGCCGTACCGGCCGACGTTGTGCTGCGAAGAGTGCTCGCGCTGGCGATGGTGACCGTGCTGTTCCTGTATTACCTCAAGGTCGGCCGGTTCCTGCTGTTTGACCTACTTGCCGGCAAGATCAACCGGATCAACATCCTCGAGTTCCGGGCCTTGACCTATGGGCTGAAGGAGTACCCGTTCTTCCGCCTGGGATTCCTGGTGTTCCCCGCGCTTGTGGGCGCTTTGTCGATCGGCATCGCCTCCGCGCGGGGCCGCATCAGGTTTCATGACTTCCTGTGGATCGCCGCTTGTCTCGTTCCTCCTTTGCTGCTGGCCGAAAAAGCGGCCATCCTGAACATGTCGGCAGTGCTGTTTATCGCGTACGGCATCCACCTGGGCCTGCATGGGCGAGCCCTGGGCTCCGCGTTGAACGGCAAAACCCTTGCCGCCATCGCCCTGGCCTTCGTGCCGACGGCGGCGACCTACTTCATCTACTTCAATACCGCGAGCGACAGCCTGCGCGAAGTAGCCAGCCAGTTTCTTTTCCGGATAACCGGCGTCTATTCCCAGGCGCTGGCTGCGACGGTGGGATTTGTGGAAGCCCACGGCTACCTGCACGGGACAACGCTGCCGAACCTGAAGGGCTTGCTGCCGCACGAGCGCTTCAACCTTGAAACCGCGATGCAGCTCTTTCTCGGCGGCCTGGAGGTGAGCTCGCAGTCCGCGGTGGCGGGCGCGACACCCGTGCCCGCCACGGGCGAGGGGTACGTCAATTTCGGCTGGCCGGGCTTCGTGCTGTTCGGCGGAGTTTCCTTCCTGTGCATGGTCCTGATCCAGGAAGTGCTTTTGCGGCTCCGTGCAGGCGCGAGCGCCTGGGCGCTGTCGGCCTGGTACGGCTACCTCGGCTTCACGCTGTTCACCACCAGCCTTTTTGCCACTTTTATTTCATTGATCCACACCGTCGTCGCGGTGGGTGTCATTGCGGCATGGCATGTGACCGGGCGGCTTTTTGGCCGCAAGCAGCCATGAGCCACACCGGAACGGGAGCCGGAAAAAAAGTGCTGGTCGTGCTGCCATCGCCGCTGATGGCGCGCAACTTCCTTCGCACGGATATTTTTCGCCTTCTGGGGTCGGGCGAGGAGACCGAGATTACCGTGGTCTCTCCGAACCCGGATGATCGCGAGCTGGTTGAAAAAAGCGGGGCGAGGTGGCATCCCTACTTTCATCCCCGGCGTTCAAGGGTTGCGCAAGAACACGGGCTCCTGGCGCAGCTGTTAAGAGCCGGCCGCTACGGGCGCTACCTGGCCGGCCTGTTTTTGCACATGGGCCTCACATACCGCATCAACACGCTATCCGGTTTTGAGGGGTTCTCTGCGCGCCTGCGGCAGTCCTTCGGTCTGCGCAAAATCTACCTGCGGGAAGGGTTGCCCATGTCCCGCCTGTTTGGTTTCCCTTTCCCGAAAAGCCGGGCGCTGTATGGGTTTCTTTACCGTTGCTACTACGGGCGCTGGCAAAGCTTCGGTCCGGTCGAAAAACTCATGGCGCAAGTCAACCCGGACCTCATGATTTTGTCCATGGTGCAGACGCATATGGTCACGCCCTATGCGTTGGCGGCACGCCATCTCAAGGTGAGGGTCCTGGGCATCAACGGAAGCTGGGACCAGCCCACCACCAAGGGGCCGGTGTGCCCCGGCATTGAGCGCATCGCGGCCCAGAACGACATCGTTCGCGATGAATTGATTCGCTACCACCACATAGCTCCCGAAAAAATCAAGCCCATTGGCTGGCTGCAGATGGATGCCTATTTCCACCAGTCGCAGGTGCGGCGCGAAGAGGTACTGCAGCGCGCCGGGATCCCTGCTGCGCATCGCTACATCCTGTTTGCGGCCAATGCGCCCCGCTTGGGCCTGCACGAACCCGAGGTGTTCAAGCAGCTGGCGATGCAGGTGCAGGCGAATACCTTCGGCGCGGACGTCACCCTCGTCTGCCGCTGCCATCCCCAGGACCGCGACTGGCGCGCACGCTGGGGATGGGCATTGGCCATGGAGCGAGTCGTGGTAGACCCTCCCGACCTGGGGCCGCTCGACCACCTGGCCGCCATGGTTCGCCATGCGGGCGTGGTCATCGCCTCCGCGGGGTCCATCAACCTGGACGCCGTGGCGCTGGACACGCCGACCATCGGCCTTGCCTGGGAAGACCCGGCCCTGCCCTATTGGGACCGGCCGGCCCGCGCTTATGATCTTGAGCATTTGCGCGAGTTGCGCAACGAATCGGGAATGATGTTTGCCCGCGACCTTCCAGAACTGCTTGAGGCCTGTGCACGCTACCTTGCCGATCGGGGCGCCGACGCGCAAGGAAGAGAGCGGATCAGGCACCGATACCTGTATCGCCTTGACGGTGGCGCAGCGGCGCGCCTGGCCAACGAGGTCAAGGAGATGCTGGCATGACTCTTTTTGTCGTCACCGGAGCAAACGGTTTTATCGGCCGCCATCTGGTCGCCAGCCTGATTTCGGACGGGGTGCGGGTCAGGGCCTTGACCCGAAAGCAGCCGGACCCCAAAGACAGGATTCCCGGCATCGAATGGGTCGTCGGCGACACGAGCGATCGCCAGACCTGGGAAAGGCTGGTGGAAAAAGATTGCATCGTGGTCAACCTCGCCTTCTCCAACACCCGGGCAAGCGCTGCGGCCGTGGAAGCAACTGCCCAGATGGTCGAAGTCTGCGCCAACGCCGGAATTGCCCACCTGATTCATTGCAGCACGGTGTCGGTTTACGGCCGGGCGGATGAAACCATCCTGACCGAGAGCTCGCGCTGCACGCCCCTGGATGCCTACGGCCAGGTGAAGCTGCGCGTCGAACAGGTGCTTGCCGACAAGGTTCAAGGTAGATTTTCGGTGACCATCATCCGCCCCTCCGCGGTATTCGGCGAAGGCGGCGAAGCGCTGATCAAGTTGCTGGACGAATTGATCGAGGGAAGCCGAACCGTCAATTACCTGCGGTCTTCCATGTTCGGCGGGCGCAAGACCCACCTGGTTCCCGTGGAAACCGTGGTCGCAGCGCTCAGGTTCATCGGGGCCAGGCCGGGGCCCGATGGCATAGAGATGTTCATCGTGTCCGACGACGACGATCCTTTCAACAATTTTCGCGATGTCGAGCGGGTGCTCATGAATGAGCTGAAACTGCCGCCTTACCGCATCCCACGCCTTCCGCTCCCCCGCTTCCTGCTTGAGACATTGATGCGCATCATGGGGCGCGCGAACGTCAATACCCGCACGGAGTACCGCTGCGACAAACTGTCCCGCAGCGGATTCGTCAAGCCCGTGACGCTGAAAGCCGCGCTGCAACAATTTGCGGCCACGCACAAAGCCCTGCATGACAACAACATGCCATGAAGGTCCTGAACGTCAATCACCTCCTTGACCCGGAAACAGGAGGAGGAACCGCTGAGCGGACTTTCCAGGTCAGCCGTTTTTTGCAAAAAGCGGGCACCCAGACAAGCGTGCTGGCGCTCGACATCGGCCTGAATGCCGCCCGGCGCGATGAACTGGCAGGCGTGAAGGTGGTGGCGCTGCCTTGCCTGAACCGGCGGTATTTTGTGCCGTGGGCGTCACCGGGGCTCATCCGCGCTTTGGTTGCGGACGCGGACGTGGTCCATCTCTCGGGTCATTGGACGCTGCTCAACGCACTGGTGTACAAGTCCTGCCGCCGGCAAGGCAAGCCTTTTGTTTTCTGCCCCGCCGGAGCGCTTACGACTTTCGGCCGTTCGCTCAAAATCAAGCGCGCCTACGATGCATGGGTCGGACGCGAGCTGGCACAGTCCGCAGCGGCGTGTGTGGCCATTACCGACCAGGAGCGCGCCGACTTCGCCGCCTACGGGGTGCCGGCCGGGCGTGTGACAGTCATCCCCAACGGGATCGATGCCGGGCAGTACAACCGCGATGCGGATGCCGAACGCCGCATGCGCGAACGCCTGCGCATCGGGGCCGCGCCCTATGTGCTTTTCCTGGGCCGGCTTAACGCGATCAAGGGGCCGGACCTGCTCCTCCAGGCCTTTTCGATGGTCGCGGACCGCTTCCCCGAGTTCCACCTGGTTTTTGCAGGCCCGGATGGAGGCTTGCTGGCCTCCCTGATGGAAAGCGCAGGGCAGGCCCGCCTGAAAGAAAGAATTCATTTCCCCGGCTACCTGGCGGGATCGGACAAGATGGCGGCGCTGCGGGCCGCAACGCTGCTGGCCATTCCGTCACGCCGCGAAGCCATGTCCATTGTCGTTCTGGAGGCGGGTATATCCGGCACCCCCACCTTGTTTACCGATGCCTGCGGCCTGGAAGGGTTTGCGGCCCAGGGCGCCGGCACCATGGTGGAGGTCTCCGCTCCTGCGCTGGCCGCCGGACTGGCAGACTTGCTGGCTGATGAGAGCGCCAGACACGCGGCTGCCACTCGCCTGGAAGCCCTGGTGCGCGAAAAATACCTGTGGGACATGCAGGCGGAACGCTATCTGGCTCTGTATGAGCAGATCCTGGGCAAAGCGCGCACATGAGGGTGCTTGTCATCAGCCAGTACTTCTGGCCGGAAAACTTCCGGATCAACGACCTGGTTGAGGGATTGCTTGAGCGTTCGCACGAAGTAACCGTTCTCACCGGCCTGCCCAACTACCCCTCCGGCAAGCTGTTCCCGGGTTTTGGCTTCAAGGGGCCTTACACAGGCCGCTTCGGCGGCGCGCAAATCATCCGCGTGCCACTCGTTCCCAGGGGCAACGGCCGCGCCATCCGGCTTGTCCTGAACTACTTTTCATTTGCCCTGGCGGCAAGCATCGTGGGCAGCTGGCGCTGCAAAGGGCCCTACGATGCCATTGTGGTTTTCGAACCTTCACCGGTGACGGTCGGCATTCCGGCCCGGGTTGTTTCCAGTTTGAAAGGTGCGCCCATCCTGTTCTGGGTCCAGGATCTGTGGCCGGAAAGCCTCTCGGCCACCGGTGCGGTCAAATCGCCGCGTGTTTTGAACGCAGTTGCCGGGCTGGTACGCTGGATTTACCGGGGCTGCGCGAAAGTACTCGTCCAATCCGAAGCCTTTGTGCAGCCGCTGCTCGACCTGGGCGTCAACGCGGACAAAATCCGGTACTTTCCCAACAGCGCAGAAGCGATTTACCAGTCTCCGCCCCCCAGCCAGGCATGGAACGGCCCGCCCCTTCCTGCCGGTTTCCGGGTCATGTTCGCGGGAAATCTCGGGGCAGCGCAATCCCTCGAAACCATGCTAGCGGCAGCGGAAATCCTCCGCAGCCACCCCGACATCCACTGGATTGTTGTCGGGGATGGCCGCCTCGGGACGTGGCTCAAAGAGGAGGTGGCACGACGGCAACTGGGCGCGCAGATTCACCTGGTCGGGCAGTTTCCGCTGGCGGCCATGCCGCAGTGGTTTGCACAGGGCGACCTGATGTTTGCCAGCCTGCGCCGGGACCCGGTATTCGCCCTCACCATCCCCTCCAAGATCCAGTCCTACCTCGCCTGCGCAAAACCCATCGTCGCGGCCCTGGATGGCGAGGGCGCCCGCGTCGTCAACATCTCGGGCGCAGGCGTGGCCGTGCCCGCTGAAGACGCCCAGGGGCTTGCCGAGGCCGTGCTGAAAATCTATAAAATGGACGCTTTCGGACGCAAAGTATTAGGGGACAATGGTCGGAAGTACTATGAAAAGCACTTTGACCGTGAAAAGCTTCTTGACAAACTGGACGAGTGGCTGTCTGAAGTAAAAAAGAAATGACTGCCGGCGTACGCGGCTGATCCAGGACGGCCCAACGGCGTATTGACCGCCGCGCACCGTCCGGACCGCCACAGAGCCATCGGGATCCATCTTCGAATTTCAGCTGAAAGCGCACCGGAGGAAGGTCCTCATCCAGCACGCGTTCAGTTCAAGGCTGTTTTAACCTCGTGGCGCCTCATTTGGACTCCCGTCTTACATGACAGATCATATTCACCGCCTTCCTCAATTTTCGAGGCCGGAAAACCCAATCACCCGATGAGCACAGTACTGATTCTTGGCGCAAGCGGGATGCTGGGCAGCGCCGCCTTGCGGGTATTCGCGGAATCCGATGCGCACCACACCGTCGGCGCCATCCGGTCCAACGCCAGCAAGGCCCTGTTTCCGGCCAAACTGCGCAAGCACCTGGTGGTCGGGGGAGATGTCGAGAACCCCGATTCGCTGATCCAGCTGTTCCAGACCGTAAGGCCGCAGGTGGTGATCAACTGCATCGGCCTCATCAAACAACTCTCGCACGCCGGTGATGCGCTCAGCGCCATCCCGGTCAATGCACTCCTGCCGCACCGCATCGCGCGCCTGTGCGAGCTGGCGGGCGCGCGGCTGGTGCACATCAGCACTGACTGCGTTTTCTCGGGGAAAAAAGGCGCTTACCTCGAAAGCGATGCACCCGACGCGGAGGACCTGTACGGCCGCTCCAAGCTGCTGGGTGAGGTGGACTATCCGCACGCGATCACCTTGAGAACCTCCATCATCGGGCACGAGCTCGCCGGCGCCAACGGCCTGGTCGGCTGGTTTTTACAGCAGCAAGGCACGTGCAAAGGCTACAACAGGGCGATTTTCTCGGGTCTGCCCACCGTAGAACTGGCCCGCCTTATCCGGGACGTCGTTTTGCCCAGAGCCGACCTCCGCGGCCTCTATCACGTGGCATCGTCCCCGATCAACAAGTACGAGCTTCTGACCCTGGTCGCGAATGCTTACGGCAAAAAAATCGAGATCACGCCGGACTCACAGCTGGTGATCGATCGCTCACTGAATGCGCAGCGTTTCAACGCCGCCACCGGTTACGTCCCACCGGCCTGGCCAGATCTCGTTGAAACAATGCACCGCTACGAGGTATCCCGCGATGTTTGACAACAAAGTTCTCTTGATCACGGGTGGAACCGGGTCTTTCGGCAACACGGTGCTCAAGCGCTTCCTGGCGACGGACGTCAAGGAAATCCGGGTTTTCAGCCGCGACGAAAAGAAGCAGGAGGACATGCGGATCGAGCTCGGCAACGACAAGGTGAAGTTCTACATCGGCGACGTGCGCTCATGCGAAAGCCTTGAGCAAGCGATGGTCGGCGTTGACTATGTCTTCCACGCAGCAGCGCTCAAGCAGGTTCCTTCGTGCGAGTTTTACCCGATGGAGGCCGTGCGAACCAACGTCCTGGGCACCGAAAACGTCCTGAATGCCGCCATCGCTTCCGGTGTGAAACGGGTAGTGGTGCTGAGCACCGACAAAGCGGTCTACCCCATCAACGCGATGGGCATTTCCAAAGCCATGGCGGAAAAACTCATGGTGGCGCGCTCGCGCATGATTCCCGAATCCGGGCCTGTCATCTGCGCCACCCGCTACGGCAATGTGATGGCGTCGAGGGGGTCGGTCATCCCCTTGTTCGTGAACCAGCTCCGTGCCGGCCAGCCGCTGACCCTGACCGACCCGAAAATGACCCGTTTTCTGATGTCGCTCGAGGATTCCGTCGACCTCGTCCTGCACGCGTTTGAGCACGCCCAGCAAGGGGACATATTCATCCAGAAGTCTCCCGCGTCCACCGTTGCGGACCTGGCCCAGGCGCTGCAGGAGCTTTTCGGCCGGCAAGCCCCCGTGAACATCATCGGCACCCGCCATGGCGAAAAGCTGTATGAATCCCTGATTTCAAGGGAGGAAATGGCCAAGGCGCAGGACATGGGCCGCTATTACCGCATTCCCGCCGACAACCGCGACCTCAACTACAAGAAGTACTTTGTCGAGGGAGAGCAAAACATCTCGGACCTGGACGATTACACCTCGCACAACACCGAGCGGCTTGATGTGCCGCAAATCAAATCGGTGCTCCTGAAGCTGAGCTACATCCAGGAGATGCTTGGTGCTTAAAGTCATGACGCTGGTCGGCACCCGGCCCGAACTGATCAAGATGAGCCGGGTCATCGCCGAGCTCGACAAGCAGGTCTCGCATGTCCTGGTGCATTCCGGGCAAAACTACGATTACGAGTTGAACCAGGTCTTTTTCGACGACCTGGGCATCCGCAAGCCCGACTACTTTCTCGAGGCGGCCGGCGAGACGCCTGCGCAGATGATCTCCGAAATCATCGCCAAGGCCGATGCGGTCTTCGCCACGGAAAAGCCGGACGCGCTGCTTTTGTATGGCGACACCAACACCTGCCTCGCCGTGATCGCCGCCAAGCGCCGGAAGATTCCCGTGTTTCACATGGAGGCGGGCAACCGCTGCTTCGACCAGCGGGTGCCGGAAGAACTCAACCGTAAGGTGCTCGACCATCTGAGCGACATCAACCTGGTGCTGACCGAGCACGCCCGCAGGTACCTGCTGGCGGAGGGCATTCGCCCGGAAACCATCATCAAGACCGGCTCCCACATGGAAGAGGTGCTGGCGCATTACATGCCCGGCATTCTGGCTTCTACCGTGCTGGCGCGCGAGAATCTCACGAAGAACCAGTTTTTCATCGTGAGTGCGCATCGCGAGGAAAATGTCGACACGGCGGAAAACCTCGCCGATTTTCTGGACACCCTGCATGCGCTGGCGGACACTTACCAGTACCCGATCGTCGTTTCAACCCATCCGCGCACGCGCAAACGGCTTGAAGCCCTGGGGAAATCCCTGGACCATCCCTTGATCAGGTTTTCCAAGCCCTTCGGCCTGCTCGATTACATCCACCTGCAGATGGCGGCTTTCTGCGTCCTCTCAGACAGCGGAACGATCACCGAGGAGGCATCGCTGCTGAATTTGCCGGCAATTACAATCCGGAACGCCCACGAGAGGCCCGAAGGCATGGATGAGGGCACGCTGATCATGAGCGGCTTGAAGAAGGACCGTGTGCTGGATGCGATTCGCGTTGTGACGAACCAGCACGACCGCGAACACCGCGTGATGGCCGTGGTTCCCGACTATCAGGGCGGGGCGGTGTCCAAGCAGGTTGTCAGGATCGTGCTCAGCTATACCGATTACGTGAACCGGACCGTGTGGTCCCGGTAAGCACGGCGCCTCCTTTAGAACAGCCACCCGCCCGCGCCAGAAAAAACGCAAGCAAGACTTCAGACATTCAAATTGAGAGAACCATGGAAAAAATTCCTTACCCCAAAGATATCGTCAAAGCGGACTTTACCGGCGAAGGCGGTCACCTCAAGACGAAATACGGATTGCCCGAGGATGTCGAGTTTTGCGTGAAATGCGTGATCTCCAACCAGCGCCCCAATTCGGCGGTCGAATACACCCACACCAAGGATTCGAAGAAGAAGACCATTCACTTCGACGAGCACGGCGTTTGCGACGCATGCAATTTCGCCGAGAAAAAGAAGGCCACCATTGATTGGGAGGAGCGCGAGCGCAACCTGATCGAGCTGTGCAATCGCCACCGCAGCACCGACGGCAGCTATGACTGCATCGTGCCGGGCTCGGGGGGCAAGGACAGTTTTTACGCTTCGCACATTCTGCGCACCAAATATGGCATGCACCCGCTGACCGTCACCTGGGCGCCGCACGTTTACACCGACTGGGGATGGAAAAACTTTCAAAGCTGGATCCACGCGGGCCATGACAACCTGCTGATGACGCCCAATGGCCGCGTGCACCGGCTGTTGACGCGCCTGGCGGTGGACAACCTGTTCCATCCCTTCCAGGCCTTTATGTTCGGCCAGAAGGCGCTGGCGCCCAAGATGGCATTGCTGCACAAGATTCCGCTGGTGTTCTACGGCGAAAACGAAGCGGAATACGGCAACCCGATCGGCGACACCGAAACAGCCAAGCGCGACTGGTCTTACTTCACCGCGGCGGACCAGTCAAAAGTGAGCCTCGGCGGCGTCAGCGTCCCGGACCTGAAGCAGCACTTCGGCGTGGAGCACCAGGACTTGCTGCCTTACCTGCCGGCCGACCCGAACCAGATCGAAGAGCAAAAAGTTGAGGTGCACTACCTCGGCTACTACCTCAAATGGCATCCGCAGAGCTGCTACTACTATGCGGTCGAGCACGGCGGCTTCGAGGCTTCCCCCGAGCGCACACCCGGCACCTACAGCAAATACAACAGCATCGACGATCGCATCGACGATTTCCACTATTACACGACCGGCGTCAAGTTCGGGCTGGGCCGCGCCACCTATGACGCGGCCCAGGAAATCCGCTCGGGGGACATCACCCGAGAAGAAGGGGTCGCGCTGGTCAAGCGCTTCGACCACGAATTCCCGGAACGATTTGCCGATGAAATCTTCCGCTATCTCAGCATCCCGGCCAAGGAATTTGGGGAAGCGGCCAGCGCGATGTTCGAGCAGCCCGTGCTGGACAGGGAGTACTTCATGAAACTGGCGGACACCTTCCGCTCGCCCCACCTGTGGAAATGGGAAGACGGGCAGTGGAAACTACGGCACGCGGTGTGGCATGGGTAATGTCCGCCTGATTCCCCGCCTGGACATCAAGGGCCCCAACCTGATCAAAGGGATCCGGCTGGAAGGCCTGCGCGTGATGGGCGACCCGCAGGAATTCGCACTGCGCTACTACGAAGCCGGCGCCGACGAGCTCGTCTACATGGACATCGTGGCCAGCCTGTACGGGCGCAACAATCTCAGCGACATCATCCGCCGCGCCGCGGACCAGGTCTACATTCCGATCACGGTCGGCGGCGGCATCCGCTCCGTGGACGACGCCCGCCACATCCTGCGTTCGGGCGCCGACAAGGTCGCCATCAATACCGCCGCCGTGGCCGATCCCAGCCTGATCACCAAGGTCTCGCGCCGCTTCGGCTCGCAGGCCATGGTGCTTTCGATCGAGGCGAAGCTGACCGCCCCCGGCAAGTGGGAAGCCTACACCGACAACGGCCGTGAACGGACGGGCCTTGACGTCATTGAGTGGGCGCGCAAGGGCGTGGAGCTCGGCGCCGGTGAAATTCTCCTGACCTCCGTCGACCGCGAAGGAACACGTAAGGGCTTCGAAGTCGACTTGATACGCCAGATCAGCGAGGCCGTCCCCATCCCCGTGATTGCCAGCGGCGGGATGGGAACAGTCGAGCACCTGATCGATGCGGCCAAGTCGGGAGGAGCGGATGCGGTGGCCATGGCCGACGTGCTGCATTACAAACGGCTGACCCTACCGGACATCCGGGCCGCGGCGCTGAAGGCGGGCCTGAACGTAAGGGATGTTCAAGCATGACCGTCAAAATCACCATCGCTGATTACGGCGTGGGCAATTTGCTCAACGTGGCCCGGGCATTCCAGCACTGCGGCGCCGACGTGCACATCACTGAAAACCCCGGTGAAATCGCCAGCGCGGAGCGCCTGGTGGTGCCGGGAGTCGGCGCCTTCGAGGACAGCATCAACGAACTGACGCGGCGCGGCTTTGCCGACGAAATCAAACGCTATGCGGAATCGGCGCGCCCGCTGTTCGGGATCTGTGTCGGCATGCAGATGTTGTTTGACGTAAGCGAGGAGTTCGGCGAGCACAAGGGGCTGGGCTTATTGCCCGGCAGGGTCAAGGAAGTGCCCAAGACCACCACCGCCGGTGTGATGCAGCGTGTGCCCCATATCGGCTGGGGGCACCTGGTCCATCCCGAAACCGGCCGGACCTGGCAGGGCACGTTTCTGGAGCCGTTTGAGGCTGCCCGGCCCGCCGTGTACTTTGTCCACTCATTTGCGGCTTACCCCGAGCGCGACAGCGACCGGCTTGCCGATTGCCTGTACGGCGGGCACCGTATTTGCGCGGCGGTCAAGCGAGACAACATCGTCGCTACCCAGTTTCATCCCGAACGGAGCGGCGAGACCGGATTGGCCATGGTGCGCAGCTTTCTTGCCCTCTGATATGCCCGCGGCGCGCTCATCCCCGGCCGGCGCTTCCGAAAAATACCTGATTGTCAGCCTTGGCAGCATAGGCCGGCGACACCTGGCCAACCTGAGGGCGCTTTGCCCCGATGCCCAGATCGGCGTGCTGCGGCTGCACGCCGCGGACACCGGCGCCGCGGTCCCGGCAGGCGCCGACCATCAGTTTTTTTCCCTGTCGCAAGCCCTGGCGTTTGCCCCTTCCGCGGCCATCGTCGCGGGGCCCGCGTCAACCCATCTCGACGTTGCGACGGCGCTGGCGTCCGCCGGAACCGCGCTGCTGGTTGAAAAACCCCTGGCGGACACAAGCGCCGGCCTGGCCTCCTTGCTGGCCACCTGCGCCCAGGCGGACATACCGCTGATGGTCGGCTACAACCTGCGCTTCCTGCCTTCACTGATGGAATGCAAGAGGCTGCTGGATAGCGGGGCTATCGGCCGGGTCCGCGGCGTGCGCGCGGAGGTCGGGCAGTACCTTCCGGACTGGCGGCCGGGCACGCGCTACCAGGAGAATGTTTCCGCGCGGCGGGAGCTGGGCGGCGGCGCGCTGCTGGAGCTCAGCCATGAAATCGATTACCTGTACTGGATGTTCGGCATGCCGGCGCGCGTCAGCGCCCGCGGCGGCCGTTACAGTGAACTGGAAATCGACGTCGAGGACATGGTCGAGCTTTGCCTGGAATACGAAGACCCTGCCCGTCTGGTCAATATCCACCTGGACTTCCTGCAGCGCTCGCCCTCCCGCAGCTGCAAATTCATCGGCGACCAGGGGACCCTGGTCTGGAACGGCATCACGGACAGAATCGATCTGTTTTCCGCCGGCGAAGGCACCTGGAAACACATCGACAACCAGGCGCAATCGGACCGCAACGGCATGTACCTCGCCGAACTGCGCCACTTTCTGAACTGCTCACGCCGACAGGAGCCCGTCTTGTGCGATGGCGTGCAGGGCTATGATGTGCTGGCGATTGTGGAAGCGGCCAGGGCCTCCATGCACCATGGCACGGCTGTACCTGTCCATGGATACACAGGAACATGAATTGCGAACAATAGCCTTCATCTTCGCACGCGGCGGCTCCAAGGGTGTTCCCGGCAAGAACATCAAGATGCTCGACGGCAAACCCCTGATTGCCCATTCGATTGCAGTCGCGCGTTCATGTGCAAACATAGAAACGGTGATCGTCTCCACCGACGATGCGGCCATTGCCGCCGTTGCGCGCGAGTACGGGGCTGAAGTGCCGTTCATCAGGCCGGCGGAACTCGCGGCAGATTCAAGCCCTGAATGGCTGGCCTGGCGCCATGCGATCGAATGGGTGCAAAAGGAAAGGGGCGCTTTCGACCTGTTCCTCAGCCTGCCGGCCACTTCGCCATTCCGCAACCGGCAAGACGTTGAGTCATGTATTCAGGCGTTGACGGATGACCCTGCGGCCGACATCGTGATCACGGTCAAGGACGCCGACCGCAGCCCGTATTTCAATATGGTCGCGCTCGATGCCGATGGCTACGCCGGCCTGGTCATCCCTCCCAAGGCCAGCATTACCCGCCGGCAGGACGCGCCGGCAGTCTACGACATCACCACCGTCGCCTATGCCGCAAGGCCCTCATTTATCCTTCAGGCAAACGGGATTTTCGAGGGCCGCATCAAAACAGTGAAAGTGCCGGCCGAGCGGGCGCTGGATATCGACACCCCTTACGATTTCATGCTGGCGGAGGCCATCGCAAAAATCAGGGGTTCGCAAACCGGAAATGTTTAGACCATGGCAGAAGAAGAATCTCGCTCGATATCAACCCTGATGGACCTGTCGGGCCGCGTCGCCGTCATCACGGGCGGCGCAGGACACCTGGGCCAGGCCATGGCGTCCGCCTTGTCAGAATTAGGCTGTTCGGTATGCCTGCTGGACCGCAATGCCGAAGCGCTGGAAAAGGCCGCCGGCCAGTTGCGCGCCAAATGGGGCAAACCCGTCGAGCCCTTGCTGATCGACCTTGAATCGGAAGACGAGAGAAAAGACGTTTCGGCATGGCTGGCCCGGAAATTCGGGCGCGCCGACATTCTCGTCAACAACGCCGGTTTTGTGGGTGACAGCACATTGAGCGGCTGGGTCGTCCCCTTCGAGGAACAGGAAATCAGCACATGGCGCCGCGCGGTGGAGGTCAACCTCACCGCTGCGTTCCATCTCTCGCAGGTCCTCTCTCCTCTGCTGAAGACCAGCGGCAAGGGCTCCATCATCAATGTGAGCTCCATCTATGGCGTCGTGGGGCCCGACCTGGCGCTGTACCAGGGAACCGCCATGGGAAACCCCGCAGCGTATGCGGCCAGCAAAGGGGGGCTTGTCCAGATCACGCGCTGGCTTTCCACCGTGCTGGCCCCGGACATCCGCGTGAACTGCATCAGCCCCGGCGGAATCGCACGAAACCAGCCTGAGGCCTTCCAGGAGCGCTACGTCGAGCGAACGCCCATGCGCCGAATGGGCCGCGAAGAAGACTTCAAGGGCGCCATGGCTTATTTCGCCAGCGACCTCTCGGCGTGGGTGACCGGACAGAACCTGATGGTCGACGGAGGGTGGACGGCATGGTGAATATCTCTCCCATGAAAACTTTCATCATTGCGGAAGCGGGCGTCAACCACAACGGCGACCCCAAACTGGCGATGGAGCTGGTGGATACGGCGGCGCGCTGTGGGGCAGATGCGGTCAAGTTCCAGAGCTTCTCGGCGGACAAGCTTGTCGCGCCCGGGGCTGAAAAAGCGGAATACCAGAAGCGGGAGACCGGTGACGGCAACCAGCACGCCATGCTGAAGGCCTTGGAGATGTCCGAAGAATTGCACCGCGCGCTCTTCTCGCGCTGCGCCGATGTGGGCATCGAATTCATGTCCACGCCCTTTGACGAGGCGGCCGCCGATTTCCTCCTGGCATTGGGCATGAAGCGCATCAAGGTGCCCTCCGGTGAAATCACCAACGAACCCTTCCTGGCCTTTTTGGCCGCCAAGGGAGTGCCATTGATTGTCTCCACCGGCATGGCGTCCATGGACGAAATCCAGCGCGCGGTCGAGGTGATTGAAGCCACGCGCAAAAGCAAGGGCTTCAAGGAGCCCCTGGCAAGCATGCTCACAATACTGCATTGCACGTCCAACTATCCGGCCGAATGCAGCGACGTGAATCTTCGTGCCATGCAAAGCATCGCCCGCGATATCGCGGTGCCCGTCGGCTATTCCGACCATACCCTGGGACTGGCGGTTTCCACGGCGGCGGTGGCCATGGGTGCGACGGTCATTGAAAAGCACTTCACGCTGGACCGCTCAATGCCGGGACCCGACCACAAAGCATCCTTGTCGCCCGAGGAGCTCGGGCAATTGGTCCGGCAGATTCGCGACGTCGAGGCCGCCCTGGGCTCCCCGATCAAACAACCTACCGCTTCGGAGCTGCCGGTTCGCGCACTGGTGCGGCGCAGTGTCACAGCGGCCAGGCCCATTCGTGCCGGCCAGGCCATCACCGCCGAGGACCTGGTCCTGTTGCGGCCCGGCACCGGCATCAAGCCCGGCGAACTTTCAAAAGTACTCGGCAAACAGGCCGCGCGGGACATCGACGCCGGCACCACGCTCGACTGGCCGGACCTTCGATGAAACGCAAGGTTTGCTACATCACGGGCACAAGAGCCGACTTCGGCCTGATGCGCGGCACCCTGGCAGCGCTTCGCGATTCAGAAAGCCTTGAGCTGTCGATCGTTGTCACCGGAATGCACCTTTCGGACAAATACGGCAGTACCGCCGACGATATCAAAGCCGCGGGTTTGCCCGTCAATGCCGTTGTCGACGTCGACTTTACCAGCGCGACCGGCGCCACGATGGCCCGAAACCTCGGAAAAATGGTCTCCGGTTTCGTTGATGCCTTCCTGGAGATCGAACCGGACCTGGTTCTGGTTTTGGGTGACCGGGGTGAAATGCTCGCAGGCGCCATCTCGGCGGTCCACCTGAACATTCCCGTGGCGCACATCCACGGTGGCGAGCGGTCGGGCACCATCGACGAATCCATACGCCACGCAATTTCCAAGCTCTCGCACTTTCACTTTGTGTCGACCAGTGAATCACGCGACCGGCTCGTGCGGATGGGCGAGCAGGCAGCCAACGTGTACCTGACCGGAGCACCCGGGCTGGACGGCATAGAAGCCCTGGCGCTGCACAGCCGGGAAGATCTCATGCGCGAGGCGGCGCTTGACCCAGCCCGGCCGGTGGCCTTGATGGTGTATCACCCCGTCGTTCAAGAGGCGGAAGCCGCCGGCGCCGGGACCGCCGGGATCATCGACACCCTGCTTGCGAGCGGACTCCAGCTGGTCGCCTTGAAGCCGAACTCCGACGCCGGCAGCGACCAGATCCGCGCGGCCCTTGAAGCGCACGCAGGCCGTCGCGACGTCCGGGTCGTGACACATTTCCCCCGGGAGTTGTTCGTTTCATGGATGGCCGCGGCCGACTTGATGATTGGCAATTCGAGCGCGGGCATCATCGAGGCCGGCTCATTCGGCACGCCTGTCGTCAATATCGGATCGCGGCAGAACCTGCGTGAACGCAACGCCAACGTCACGGACGTTTCCACCGACCCCGCAGCCATTGGAAAAGCCGTGGAGCAGGCCCTGCGCCACGGCAGGTACGACCGCCGCAATATTTACGGGGACGGGCACACCGTTGAACGCATTGCCCGGCTCATCGAGACCCTCCCTCTCGACTCATCCGTCATGATGAAATCGAATGCCTACTAAATTACTCTACCTGGTCGGCGCGGGCGGGCACGGAAAGGTCGTGCTGGATGCGCTGCTCTCGTCCGATACCCTCGCGTACGATGTCCGCGTCCGGGACGGCGCGCAGCAGCTGCAAGGGCGGCAGCTTTTGGGCTACCCCATCGAGGTACCGGCAATCGCCGCGGAGATGGAAGGCCAGTTTTTTCACCTCGCCATTGGAAACAACCAGGCGCGCCAGCGGCTCTTCGCGGCCCTGGCCGACATGAAGGCCACCGCGCTGTCCATCGTCCACGAGGCATCCAGCGTTTCGCGCTTCGCGCGCATCGGGGACGGTTCATTCGTGGCGGCGCAGGCCGTGGTGGCGGCCGACGCGGCGCTCGGGCACGGCGTTATCATCAATCATGGCGCGGTGGTCGATCACGACTGCGAGGTAGGCGACTTTTCGCACATCGCACCCAGCGCGGCCCTCAGCGGCGGCGTCGTGGTGGGCTCGGGTGTGCTGGTCGGTGCGGGCGCAAAAATATTGCCGGGCCTGCGCGTCGGCGACAACGCGGTAATAGGCGCCGGCGCGGTGGTCACCGCGAACGTCGGTGCGGGTGAAACATGGGTCGGAGTTCCGGCCCGCAATACGGCTAGGAGCTGAGGTGGCGAATATCCAGAATGTGTCTATCACGCGTGAAGCCAAACTGCGTCAGGCCCTGTCAACACTCGACCAGGCCGGCCTGGGCATATTGCTGCTGATCGACAAGAACGGCGTGTTTGAGCGGACCGTCACCGACGGCGACCTGCGCCGTCTGGTGCTCGCCGGTGCACAGCTGGAGGACACCATAGCCTCGCTGCCGTCCATCCAGTCGCAAGTGATCAACACACGGGCCTCAAGGCGCGAGGCGCTCGACCTGATGAACCGCCATGGCATCAACCACCTTCCCGTGGTGGACGACTCCGGCAGGGTGGTCGAAATACTGGATCGCAAGGTGATCGACGAGCAGATCCTGCTTTCAACGCCTCACATGGGAAGCGCGGAAATGGAGTTTGTGGAAGAGGCCTTCCGCACCAACTGGATCGCCCCGCTGGGGCCCAACGTCGACGGATTTGAGCAGGAGCTGGCCGAACTGGTAGGCGTCAAGTACGGGGCCGCGTTGTCATCGGGCACTGCAGCGATCCATCTGGGGCTCATCCTGCTGGGCGTGGAAAAGGGCGACAAGGTCTTTTGTTCCACCCTGACTTTCTCGGCAAGCGCCAACCCCATCGTTTACCAGGGCGCGGAGCCCGTCTTCATTGACTCCGACGAGGAAAGCTGGAACATGTCTCCGGCGGCGCTTGAAAGCGCATTCGATGCGGCCAGGCGCGAGGGCTGGATGCCCAAAGCGGTCATCGTGGTGAACCTGTATGGCCAAAGCGCCGATATGGACCGCCTGATCGATATTTGCAACGCGCACAACGTGCCGGTGCTCGAAGATGCGGCCGAATCGCTGGGCGCACGCTACAAAGGCAGGGCCAGCGGCAGTTTTGGCAAGCTCGGTGTCTACTCGTTCAACGGCAACAAGATCATCACAACCTCGGGGGGCGGCATGCTGGTCTCCGACGACAAGGACCTCATCGCGAAAGCCCGCTTCCTGGCCACCCAGGCCCGTGACCCCGCGCCGCACTATCAACACAGCCATATCGGCTACAACTACCGCATGAGCAATATTCTCGCCGGCATCGGGCGCGGGCAGCTCAAGGTGCTGGGCGAGCGCGTTGCGGCGCGCCGGGCGGTGTTTGACGCCTACAAGAACGCTTTCGCAGGAGTCTCCGAGATCCAGTGGATGCCCGAGCCGGAATGGAGCTACTCCACCCACTGGCTGACCGCCTGTGTCATCGACCCCTCCGTCGGCATCAACAGCCAGGAACTCACCAAACGCCTGGCCGGTGAACTGATTGAAGCGCGTCCCTTGTGGAAGCCCATGCACCTGCAGCCGGTGTTCGCTCATTGCCGCTACTTTCCGGAGCCGGAAAAATCCGTTTCGGATCGCCTGTTCGCACATGGCATCTGCCTGCCTTCCGGCTCGAACATGAGCGAATCGCAGATCGCGCGCATTGTCGAGACGGTCCGGAAAATCCTGCGCTGACCGGGCGATCGCCACCCGGGGGGCACCGATGGTGCGCGGGCAACTCCCCGGCCCGGAATACGCGCAGCCATGCACGGTGAATGGTGAACGGCGCGCTCGAGGCAAGAGCAACCGGCTGGGCACGCGTTGAGAGAGGGACTTTTCGCCGATAATCCTTCAGCGGCTTCGCAGGACGGGCGCACAACACGCCCGCCGGGGTATTCGAGGCGCGAGGAGTCTTTAACGCCCGCAAGCCCCCTGACGGGAGATGAGCACTCATCGAAAAAACGGCTTCGTGCAGAACTTTTTTGGATGTTTTTCTTGAAGCGAGTGTTTGACCTGGCGTTTGCCATATTCCTGGCTTGCATTCTGGCCTTGCCTATTCTGGTGGTGGCGGCCCTTGTTCGCCTCACGTCGCCGGGCCCGGCCCTGTACTGGTCTGATCGCGTCGGCCGCCACAACAAGATATTCCGGATGCCCAAGTTCCGCAGCATGCGGGTGGGAACACCCGCCGTCGCCACACATTTGCTGGCGAACCCGCAAGCGCACCTGACTCCGATCGGCCCCTTTTTACGCAAGAGCAGCCTCGATGAGCTGCCGCAGCTGTGGAGCATTCTCACCGGCGACATGAGTTTCGTCGGACCGCGGCCGGCGCTGTTCAACCAGAACGACCTGATTGCCCTGCGCACCGCGCAGGGGGTAGACGCACTGGTACCGGGGCTCACGGGCTGGGCCCAAATCAACGGCCGCGACGAGCTGCCAATTCCCGAAAAGGTCGCGCTGGATGCGGACTACCTGCGCCGCCGGTCGCTTTGGCTCGATGTCCGCATACTGTGGCTCACAGCCGTGAAAGTGCTTCGCCGCGAAGGTGTCTCGCACTAAAGCGGCGCTCCATCCTTGATACCAGATCTCATGATAAGAAACAAACTTCTGAGCCAGCCGCGGCGCGTCAAGCAGATGGTGGTGCTGGCCGCCGATGCGGTGATGGGCGTCGTTGCGGTGTGGGCCGCGTACTCATTGCGCCTGGACGCGTTGCACTGGCCCTTCAGCCCGCATCAATGGTGGCCCTATGCGCTCGCCCCGCTGCTGGCGGCGCCGATTTTCTGGCGCAATGGCCTTTACCGCGCGGTGTTTCGCCACAGCGGCATGGCCGCATTGCGGGCCTTGGCCGCCGCCGTATCGCTGTATGCCGTCTTGTTCTTCGGCGTGCTCATGGTCGCCGGGTGGCCGGACGTGCCGCGCTCCATCGGGCTGTTGCAGCCCCTGATCCTGATGGTCATGGTGGGGGCAAGCCGAGCCGCGGCGCGGCAGTGGCTCAGCAGCCTTTCAGCAGGCCAGCGCCGCAGCACGCCTGTGAGCCGCCTGCTGATCTACGGCGCGGGATCCGCCGGCGTTCAAATCGCCAACGCCATCGCGACCTCGCACGAGTTCAAGCTGCTGGGGTTTGTGGATGACAGCCCTTCCTTGCAAGGGCTGACCATCAACCGCGTTCCGGTTTACGCACCGGCAAACCTGAACACCATTGTGAATGCCCACGGCATCACCGACATATTGCTGGCCCTGCCGTCCATCACCCGCACACGCCGCAACGAGATACTCAACGAACTGCAGCCGCTACCGGTCCACGTTCGCTCCCTGCCGGGCCTTACCGACCTGGCCCAGGGCCGCGTAGCGCTGGCCGACATCAAGGATCTCGACGTTGAAGACTTGCTCGGGCGGGATGCAGTGCCGCCCGACCGGGCCCTGCTTGCCCGCAACCTCTTCGGCAAGGTTGTGCTCGTCACAGGCGCAGCGGGCAGCATCGGGAGCGAATTGTGCCGCCAGATCCTCCAGGAAAAACCCGCGCGGCTGATTCTTGTCGAACACAGCGAGTTTGGGCTCTACAGCATCCACCAGGAACTCGAGAATCTGTGCCAACGCATCGCGGACCGGGAGGGCGTCACCATAGAGCTCGCGCCCTTGCTGGCCAATGTCCGCGACTACGGCCGCATGCTGGAAATCTGCCGGGCCTACCAGCCGCACACGGTTTATCACGCGGCCGCCTACAAGCATGTGCCGCTGGTGGAACACAATCCCGCCGAGGGCGTTGCCAATAACGTGCTGGGAACGCTCAACGCGGCACGCGCCGCGATAGAAACCGGTGTGAGCCATTTTGTATTGGTCTCCACCGACAAAGCCGTGCGCCCTACCAATGTGATGGGCGCGAGCAAACGCCTGGCCGAGATGGTGCTGCAAGCGCTCTCGGCAACGCCGGCTGCGAGCTTCGGCCCGGGAGCCCCGGCGGTCAATAATCACACGCGGTTTGCCATGGTCCGCTTCGGCAACGTACTGGGCAGCAGCGGCAGCGTCGTGCCGCTCTTTCGGCGGCAGATTGAAGCCGGCGGGCCCATCACCCTGACACATGCCGAGGTGACGCGTTACTTCATGACCATCCCGGAAGCCGCGCAGTTGGTGCTGCAGGCGGGCGCCATGGCCGAAGGCGGCGAAGTCTATGTGCTGGACATGGGCCAACCCGTGCGCATCATCGACCTGGCTCGCCGCATGGTGAAGCTGTCGGGTTTCACAGTCCGCGACGAAAACCGCCCCGACGGCGACATCGCCATCGAAGTCACCGGCCTGCGTCCCGGCGAGAAACTGTATGAAGAGCTGCTGATCGGCGACAACCCCGTCGCGACGGTTCACCCGCGCATCCTGAAGGCGCGTGAGGAGTTCGTTCCCTGGGTGGATTTCCGGGGTGACCTGGAACTGCTCAAGCAAGCCGTGAAAGCCAACGACACAGCCGCCTTGCGGACATTGCTGCTCAAGCACGTCAGCGGGTTCACGCCCGACTCTCAGGACAGCGACCTCGTCGGCCTGGCGAGCCTTTAAGAAGTTGTTCGCACCTCAGGGCGCGGATACCGCAGCTTTAAAACTCAGCCCCGCGGCGTCCTTGGCCGACAGCAGGGGTGAGCCGCCCTCCAGGGGCCAGGTGATCCCCAGGGTAGGGTCATCCCACACGATGCAGCGCTCCTGCTCGGGTGCGTAATAGTCGGTGGTTTTGTACAGGAATTCCGCGCTCTCGCTCAACACCAGAAAGCCATGCGCCAGACCGGGGGGCACCCAAAGCTGGCGGTGATTTGTCTCGTTGAGTTCCAGGCCAAACCACGCGCCAAAAGTCGGCGAGGCCGGACGGATGTCAACGGCCACATCGAAGACAGCGCCCCGCACGACCCGCACCAGCTTGCCTTGCGGCTGGCCCACCTGGTAGTGCAAGCCGCGCAGCACATTTTTTGCCGACCTGCTGTGGTTATCCTGGACGAAATTGAAGTCAGTGCCGGTCGCGGCATTGAATGCGCGCTGGTTGAAACTTTCCAGGAAAAATCCTCGCGAATCGCCGAAAACCTTGGGTTCGATGATCAGCACGTCGGCAATGGCCGTGGGCGTGATCTTCATGTGCGGCCGTTCTCTTTCAGAAGATGCTGCAGGTATTGGCCGTAGCCGCTTTTTGCAAGCGGCTCGGCAAGTTTGCGCAACTGGTCGTCACCGATAAAGCCGTTGCGCCAGGAAATCTCCTCGGGGCAGGCGATCTTGAGCCCCTGGCGATGCTCCAGGGTCGCGATGAACTGGCTGGCATCCAGCAGGCTGTCGTGGGTGCCGGTGTCCAGCCAGGCATAGCCCCGCTGCATGATCTGCACTTTCAACTGGTTCCGCTCAAGGTAGCGCTGATTGACGGTGGTAATTTCAAGCTCGCCGCGGGCGCTCGGCTTGATCGACTTGGCGATCTCCACCACTTGCGCATCGTAAAAATACAAGCCTGTGACGGCGTAGTTGCTTTTCGGCGCGGCCGGTTTTTCCTCAATGCTTCGGGCTTGTCCGTCGGCATCAAACGCCACGACGCCATAGCGCTCGGGATCCTTCACGTGATAGGCAAACACCGTCGCTCCCGACGGTTCCGCATCCGCTTCGCTCAGAAGCCTGTGCAGGTCATGGCCGTAAAAAATGTTGTCGCCGAGCACCAGGGCGCTGGGCGCGCCGTTCAGGAATTTCTCCCCGATGATGAAGGCCTGGGCCAAGCCGTCGGGGCTGGGCTGCACGGCATATTGGAGATTCATGCCCCATTGCGAGCCGTCCCCCAACAGCTGCTCGAAACGCGGCGTGTCCTGCGGCGTGCTGATGATCAGCACTTCGCGAATGCCGGCGATCATCAGCGTGCTGAGGGGGTAGTACACCATGGGCTTGTCATACACCGGCAGCAGTTGTTTGCTGATGGCCAATGTGGCCGGGTGCAGTCGGGTGCCGGAGCCGCCGGCCAGGATGATGCCTTTGCGTTGAGTCATATGTTGCGATCAGGTAATTTCCGCCAGCATACGGGCCACGCCCTGCTCCCATGACGGAAGCTGCAGGCCAAAGGCGGCACGAAGTTTGGCGGTGTTCATGCGCGAATTATGCGGGCGCACCGCCGGCGTCGGGAAGGCCGAGGCAGGGACCGGGTCCACGGTGTCCGCCGACGCCCTGAGCACCTTGCCGCCTTTCGCGGCGCATTCGAGGACAAAGCGCGCGTAACCATGCCACGAAGTCTCGCCCGTGGCCGCCACGTGGTAAGTGCCCGCAAAGGCAGCCGCGGGACCGGCAAGCGAGCTGCGCAGCATGTGGGCCGTGACGTCGGCCAGCAGGTCGGCCCCCGTCGGCGCGCCGAACTGGTCGTTGACCACTGTCAGGCGATCGCGCTCCGCGGCCAGGCGCAGCATGGTTTTGGCGAAGTTGCCGCCCCGCGCCGCATAGACCCAGCTGGTGCGCAGAATCAGGTGTTGGGCACACCGGACCGCGATGCGCTGCTCGCCTTCGAGCTTGGTACGGCCGTACACGCTGAGCGGGCCGGTCGGGTCGGCTTCTTCCCAGGGCTTGCTGCCGCTGCCGTCAAACACATAGTCGGTCGAGTAGTGCAGCAGCCATGCGCCGGCGGCGCCGGCCGCCTCGGCCAGCACGCCAGGGGCCTCGGCATTGATCGCATGCGCGGTCGCGGCATCGCTTTCGGCCTTGTCGACCGCGGTGTAGGCGGCCGCATTGACGATGGCGTCAGGCCGGACCTGGCGCACCGTCTCGCGGATGCCGTCCAGATTGGCGAGGTCACCGCAGAAATCCGTGCTGTGGCGGTCCAGCGCAACCAGTTCACCGAGCGGCGCCAGGCTGCGCTGTAATTCCCAGCCGACCTGGCCGTTCTTGCCGAAAAGCAGTACCTTCATGCGCGCTCAGGCCGCGGCCGCCGCGTACTGGGCCTCAACCCAGTCGCGGTAGGCGCCGCTTTGCACATGCGTGACCCAATCAGGGTTATCGAGGTACCACTGCACGGTCTTGCGGATGCCGGTCTCAAAAGTTTCGGCGGGCGTCCATCCCAGTTCCTGGGTCATCTTGCGGGCATCGATCGCATAGCGGCGGTCATGGCCGGGCCTGTCCTTGATGAAGGCCACCTGTTCGCGGTAGCTGCCCTTGGCACGCGGGCGCAGCTCGTCGAGCAGGGCGCACACCGCATGGACGATGTCGATGTTCGGTTTCTCGTTGTTGCCGCCTATGTTGTAGGTCTCACCGGGCTTGCCGGCTTCGAGCACGCGGCGTATGCCGCTGCAATGATCCTTGACGTACAGCCAGTCGCGCACCTGCTGGCCGTCGCCGTACACCGGCAGCGGCTTGCCGGCCAGGGCGTTGACGATCATGAGCGGGATCAGTTTTTCGGGGAAATGGTAGGGGCCGTAATTGTTGGAGCAGTTGGTGGTGAGCACCGGCAGGCCGTAGGTATGGTGGTAGGCCCGGGTCAGGTGGTCGCTGGCCGCCTTGCTGGCCGAATACGGGCTGTTCGGCTCGTAGCGGTTGTTTTCGCTGAAGGCGGGGTCGGCCGGCTTGAGCGAACCGTAAACCTCGTCCGTGGAGACCTGCAGGAAGCGGAATGCCGCTTTCTCACCAGCCGGCAGGCCGGACCAGTACTGGCGCGCAGCCTCCAGCAGGCGAAAGGTGCCCACGATGTTGGTCTGTATGAAGGCTTCGGGGTCGGAGATGGAACGGTCCACGTGCGACTCGGCCGCGAAATGGACGATGGCGCGCGGCTTGTGCGTGGCCAGCAACTGCGCGAGCAGGGCGCTGTCGCCGATATCGCCCCGTACAAAAATGTGCCGCGGATCGGCCTTCAGGGGCGCCAGGGTCTCCATATTGCCGGCGTAGGTGAGCTTGTCCAGGTTGACGACCGGCTCGTCGCTGCCGGCCAGCCAGTCAAGGACAAAATTGGCGCCGATAAACCCGGCTCCCCCCGTAACCAAAATCATGAGCGCACCTTCCATGCGCCGCTGCAGTGCGGCACCGGCTCACATTATGCCCCTGGCCCCGGAGCCGGAAGGCCGGGAAAGGCGGCCGGCGGCCGCCGCGGCACCGGCTAGAAATGAATCCCGCGCATCATCTGCTGCATGGCCACGGCCTCGGCGGACAGCTGCGGCTTGGCGCCCTTCTCGCCCTTGGCGGCGGACGAATCGGGGAACATGCGGAAGCTGGTGTTCATGGCGATCTGCGCGATGCGCGGCACCAGCGCGTGCATCAGCTGGCCGGCAATGCCCAGGCGCGTGGCCACGCGCACCGGCTTGAAGATGCAGGCCTGCGCGATCATGTCGGCGGCTTCTTCCGGAGACAGCGTCGGCACGTTGTTGTACAGGTTGGTGGGCGCGATCATGGGCGTGCGCACCAGCGGCATGTTGATGGTGGTGAAGCTGATGCCGACGTCGGCGAACTCGCTCGAGGCGCAGCGCGTCCAGGCATCCAGCGCGGCCTTGGAAGCCACATAGGCTGAAAAGCGCGGCGCGTTGGTCAGCACACCGATGGAGCTGATGTTGACCACATGGCCCTTGCGCTTGGCCGCCATGCCGGGCAGCAGCCCCATGGTCACGCGCAGGCAGCCGAAGTAATTGAGCTGCATGGTGCGCTCGTAATCGTGGAAGCGGTCGTAGCTGGCCTCGATCGCGCGGCGGATGGAGCGGCCGGCGTTGTTGATGAGGAAATCGACGCCACCGTGGTTGGCGATCAGGAGCTTGAGGAAGCGGTCGCAATCGGCCATGTCGGCGATGTCGGCCGGGTAGGCCACGAAGGCGTAGCCCTTGGCCTTGGCTTCCTTGCAGGCTTCGTCGAGCTTGTCCTGGTCGCGCCCGCAGATGATGGTGGTCGCCCCGGCTTCGGCGAACTTGTGCGCCGCGGCCAGGCCTATGCCGGACGAGCCGCCGGTGACCAGCACCACCTTGCCGCCCACCGTGCCGCGCAGCGAGCGGTCAATGTGCAGGTCGGGGTCAAGATGACGCTCCCAGTAGTCCCACAGGCGCCAGGCGTAGTCCTTGAGATTGGGGCATTCAATGCTCGCGCCCTTGAGCGCGGCCATGGTTTCGCGGCAGTCGAAGCGCGTGGGGTAATTGACGAAAGTCAGCATGTCCTCGGGCAGGCCCAGGTCGGCCATGACCGCGTTGCGCACGCGTCGCACCGGCGCCAGCGCCATCAGGCTCTTCTTGACGCCGCGCGGGATAAAGCCCAGCAGGGCGGCGTTGATGAACAGGTTCATCTTGGGCGCGTGGGCCGCGCGGCTGAAGATGTCCAGCACGTCGCCGACGCGGTAGCCCACCGGGTCCACCAGGTGGAAACACTTCTTGGCGATGCCGGTCTTGTGGCTGATGTGGTCCAGCGCGTTGACGACAAAATCGACGGGGACGATGTTGATGCGCCCGCCTTCCAGCCCCACGGCCGGCATCCAGGGCGGCAGCAACTGGCGCATGCGCTGGATCAGCTTGAAGAAGTAGTAAGGGCCGTCGATCTTGTCCATCTCGCCGGTGGTGCTGTCGCCGACCACCATGGCGGGGCGAAACACCGTCCAGGGCACCTTGCATTCCTTGCGCACGATTTTTTCGCTCTCGTGCTTGGTCATGAAATAGGGATGGTCGTAGTTCTCGGCTTCCTCGAACATGTCCTCGCGGAACACGCCTTCATAGAGGCCCGCCGCGGCAATGGAGCTCACGTGGTGGAAGTGTCCGGCGTCGATGGCCTTGGCGAATTCCACCGCGCTGCGCGTGCCCTCGATGTTGACGGCGATCTGGCTTTGCTCGTCGGCGCCCAGGTCATAAACGGCGGCCAGGTGGTAAAAATGCCCGACCTGGCCCTTGAGTTTCTTGATGTCCTCGCTGCTCACGCCCAGTTTTTTGCTCGTCAGGTCACCATGGATGGCGACAGCCCGCGCCGCGCTCACGCCCCAGTATTCCCTCAGTGCCGCCACTTTGCCGGCGCTTTCCTTGCGGATCAGAAAATGAACGGTCGTGCCTTTTCGTTCCAGAAGTTTCTTGACCAGGCGTTTGCCGATGAAGCCTGTGGCCCCCGTGACGAAATAATGCATGTTGTGTTTTCTCCGCTGAACTGTCGACCAAAAAACTGATTCTTGCTTAAACCGCATGGCTCCCTATTCAGCAGAAACCCGCGCTCAGCGGCGCGGAGCCTGCTTTTCCATAGAGCGGGGCACCTAAACACCGCCGCGGGGAAGGCTTATATTTTCCGATCTATGCGGCATACTTGTCCGCGCACATCCACAACCCTCACTGTCTGGAGTCCATCATGGTCAAGAAACTGCAAAAAATGAGCGCCGACAAAAAATCGGGCCCCCAGCTGTCGGGCGCCGTCAAAGAATCCGCACAACAAATCTGGCTGGCCGGCCTGGGCGCATTCTCCAAGGCACAGGAAGAAGGCGGGAAAGTCTTTGAAACCCTGGTCAAGGAAGGCCTGTCCATCCAGCGCAAGACCCAGGCCGTTGCCGAAGAGAAGATCTCCGAAGCCACCAACAAGATGGCCACCATGGCCACCGACATCCAGTCCAAAGCCGGCCACCAGTGGGACAAGTTGGAAAACATTTTTGAAGACCGCGTTGCCAAGGCCCTGAACAAACTCGGCGTGCCTTCCGCCAAAGACGTGGACGCACTGATCGCGCGCATCGACGAACTCAACCGCAATGTGCAAAAGCTCAGCGGCAAAGCCCCTGCGACCAAGACCGCGGCAAAGCCTGCCGCCAAGAAGGCCCCCGCCGCCAAGCGCCCGGCCGCGCGCAAGTCGGCTTAAGCCGCAGCAGGCCTCACAAGAAAAAGGGACACATCGTCCCTTTTTTTACGCCTGTGCGCTTTGCTGCATAGCAGCAAATATTGGCACGACCGCCGTCTACACTTTCTTCTCATGACTTCAGCCAAGCGTTCCAACAGCAAGCCCTCCAACAGCCAGCCGCGCATTGCCTTGGCCCTTGCCGGTGGCGGTCCCCTGGGGGCCATCTATGAGATCGGGGCCTTATGCGCCCTCGATGAATCCCTGCAGGGCATTTCCTTCACCGGACTGCACCATTACGTCGGCGTCTCGGCCGGCGGCTTTATCGCGGCGGGCCTGGCCAACGGCATGACGCCGCGCGAACTCTGCGCCGCCTTTATCGAAAACGACGACCAGGCCTCGGAGGTGTTTGATCCGGCCTGGCTGATGGTGCCGGCTTATGGGGAGTTCCTGCGGCGCGGCATTGCGCTGCCCGGCCTGGCCGCGTCGGCCGTATGGCGCGCCACCTTTGGGCGCAAGTCTTTGGTCCACGCGCTGGAAGCGCTGGGGCCGGCCTTGCCCACCGGCATCTTTGCCAATGATGAGGTCGACAAGCAGCTCGAAAAGCTGTTTTCCAAACCCGGGCGCACCAACGACTTCCGCCAGCTACGCACCAGGCTGACGCTGGTGGCAACCAACCTGGACAGTGGCGATGCCGCGCCCTTCGGCCGTCCCGGCTGGGACCACGTACCGATTTCCAAAGCCGTGCAGGCCAGCTCGGCATTGCCCGGTCTCTTTCCGCCCGTGGAGATCGACAACCACTACTACGTGGACGGCGCCCTCAAAAAGACCATGCACGCCGGCGTGGCCATGGACGAAGGCGTGGACCTGATGTTCTGCCTGAACCCGCTGGTGCCCTTCAATTCCACGCGCGCCCCCCGGCTGGCCATGGACCAGCGCGTCATGCGCCGCGGCCTGCCCGCCGAGAAACAGGCCATTCCGCGCATCGTCAGCGGCGGCCTGCCCGCGGTGATGAGCCAGACCTTCCGCTCCATGATCCACTCCCGGCTGGAGCTGGGCATGAAACACTATGAGCACGCCTACCCCGACACCGACATCGTGCTGCTGGAGCCCGACCACCGCGATGCCGAGATGTTCCTGGCCAATACCTTCAGCTACCGGCAGCGCCGCGAAATCGCCGAACACGCTTACCAGAAGACCCGGCAGATGCTGCGCTCACGCAAGACCACGCTGACGGCCAAGCTCGCGCGGCATGGCGTGGGCCTGAACCTGGACGCTTTGGAAGACCCCAGGCGCCACCTGGTGGCCGCCAGGCCGGCCGCCACCCGCGTGGGCCGCGCCATCGCCTCGCTGGAGGAGGTGATGGAGGATTTGAGCCACGCGCTGCAGTCAACTTCCCGCACGGCGGTCCCGGCATAACCCAAAGGTTCTCCTGGGCGGCCCGAGGTTTTGCGGACTTCCCTAGTTTCGCGACGGCAAGCGCTGGGTTAGAGTTAAGTGAAAGAACAATACAAGGTAGACAACTATGGCGAAAAAAGCGCCGCGCCGTACAGCAGAGCGGATCCTGGAGGTCACCCTAGACCTCTTCAACCGCTTTGGCGAGCCGAATGTGTCAACCACGTTGATCTCCGCCGAGCTCAACATCAGCCCCGGCAACCTTTACTACCACTACCCCGCCAAAGACGAGCTCATCAACTCGCTGTTCGACCGTTATGAAAAATCCCTGAGCGAGCTGCTCAACGCCAGCGACGGCGTGCGCGACGTGGAGGACGCCTGGTTTTTCATGCACACGCTGTTCGAGCTGATCTGGCAGTACCGCTTCCTCTACCGCGACCTCAACGACCTGCTGAGCAAGAACCGCCGGCTGGAAACCCACTTCCAGTGGGTGCTCAAGAACAAGACGCGCGCCGTCAAGGGCCTGCTCGACGGCATGAGCCGCGCCGGCGCCATGACGATTGATTCGCGCGAAGTCGAGGCCACCGCCACCAGCATGGTGGTGGTGCTCACCTACTGGCTCAGCTTCGAATACGTGCGCGACCCGCGCAACGCGCTGGAGCCGGCCAACGCCCAGGCCGCACTGCTGCGCGGCGCGCACCATGTGCTCAACCTGCTGATCCCCTACCTCGAGCAAAGCCAGCGCGCGCACCTGCAGGCCCTGGTAGGCGCGTACAGCAACCCGGCTTGAGTGCCCTCCCTCAAACCTCATCGATAACACCAACAATTTTTACCAGGAGACAAGACACATGGCCAAATGGACTGCCTTCCCCCATGCCGGCGACTACACATTCGATGCCGCCAGCGTGAAAAAAAGCTGGGCCCGCTTGCACCAGGGCGACTGCGAGCCCCTGCCCAAGGACGCGAATGTGCTGCAAGCCTGGGTTCTGTTTCACAACGGCGAATTCCAGAAGGCGTATGACGCCGGCCTGAAAACCGGCGGCGACGGCCTCACGGTGGCCAACAAGGCCGCCAGCATGTACGCCACTTACCTGGAAACCAAGGAAAAAACCAAGCTCGACCTCTTCATGGAAGTCGCTGCCCGCGCCGAAGCCCAGCAAAAAGAGGACCCGAAAAATGCCAACGCCTGGTACTGGCAGGCTTACGCCCTGGGCCGCTACAGCCAGGGCATCAGCGTCGCCAAAGCCCTGGCCCAGGGCCTGGGCACCAAGGTGAAGAACTCACTGGAGCAGGCCATCAAGCTCTCGCCCAAACACGCCGACGCCCACATCGCGCTGGCCGCCTTCCACGCCGAGGTCATCGACAAGGTCGGCTCGCTGATAGGCGGCATGACCTACGGCGCCAAGAAGGATGTGGGCCTGTCTTTGTACAAAGACGCCCTGAAACTCCACCCCGGCTCAGCCATCGGCATGATCGAGTACGCCAACGGCATGGTCATGCTCGAAGGCGACAAAAAGATGAAGGAAGCCACCAAGCTCTATGAGCAGGCCGCGGCCAGCAAGGCGCTGGATGCGACGGAGAGGTTGGATGTGGAGATGGCCAAGGCTGAGCTCGAAGACTAAGCCGGGTCTTGCGCCGGCGACGCGTCCCCTGCTGGGACCTGCTGGCCGGGGGTTGCCCGGCGGCAACTCACTTTTCTTTTGCTTCGCCAAAAGAAAAGTAAGCAAAAGAAAAGGCGCCCCTGGTGTCTGCGTCCCTCCGCTTCGCTACGGGCAACCTGCGGTGCTCGGTTCAGGCGGGGTCTCGCTAAACTCGCTTCGCTCAAACAACGCGATCCCTGATCCGCCTGAACCTGCGCTCCTCGGCGCATCCACAAGGGGTGGGGAAGGAATACCAAACATCCAAATACCTGAAGAAACAAGGACACGCCGTGGCGTGTCCTTGTTGGTATTTGTCTTCCTGGTATTTCTGTCTTCGGTTCCCGATCCCGCTCCCGATTGCCCCTTGTGGATGCGCCGAGGAGCGGAGGGCCAGACGGATCAGGGCAAAAACTTGTTTGAGCCGAAGGCGAGTTGTTTTTGACCCCGGCTGGACCGAGCATCGC